>JAQTYP010000067.1 GCA_028688235.1 Methylomonas sp. | reverse complement strand
CCAACTTAAGCCGGGACAGTCAGAGGTTAAGCCTCCCTCTTTGTCCCGTTTTAAACGAGAAGCCATTTTTTCAAAACCCTCGTTACCGTGCAAATAGCTTGCTCGTTAAAACTTATTGGATTAGTCTGCCATGCATTTTTAACGAGGCAATAATAAAGTGAACGTTTATCCCGAAAAAACCTGTGAAATCGATAGATTGATTCGTCACCCCAAATTGGTGGAGGCGGCCCTAAGCGGTCGCAAGACTCAACAACGCCGCGACGGTTTGTATGCCTATCCCGGCGAAACCTTTGAATTGGAAGGGGTGGAATTCGTCGTTACATCTGTCGAAAGACAGAGAATAGGCGACATGAGCGACCTGGATGCTCAGGCAGAGGGTTATCCCAGTTTGGCGATATATAAGGATTTAATATTAAAGATGCACGCCACTATGGAATGGAACGACGACGGGCTGGTTTGGGTGCACAGTTTTAGCCGGCATCGGCCGGAATGATTATGCCTTTCTCGGCCAATTGTGTCAGACAGCTCGCGCCGTGATTTAGGCTTTCGGGGTCGAGATCGGACATTTCTTTGACCAAGGCGGCCAAACTGGCCGAACCGCTGACAGGCTGGCTTTGCTCCAAGAGTTGCAGCATCCTGAAAACGAGAGGTGTAGCCTGCATGAAATGCACCTCGTCTTCAAGATCGCGATAAACGATCAAATAAGTTGCCTGCTCAGGCGGTGCCGACGGTAAATAATCCGGGCCTATGCGTTGCACCGGATATTGGTAAGCCAGAGGCCAGGCCAATGGTGACAGGACTATTTGTCTTTGCAAAACATCGGCCACAAATGCCGCGTCGCCAAAAACCGGCGCGTCTTTGGCGATAGACAATGCCATTTCCACCCATTCGTAATGCGCCAGCTCCAACAGAAAAGGAAAGTCGCCGGCTGCATGGCGCTCGTTTTGCAGATAATCCAGGAATTCCTCGGCGATTTCGGAAAAATGCGGCGTCCTGCACCGGTGGCGCAGATAAAAGTCCTTGGCCAGGGCCTGCCAGTCGTCATCGTTGATGATCTTGCGCAGTACCGGAAAGTTGCTGCTTAAAAAGCCGTTGATGTTGTTGAAAAACAGTTCGCGATACATCGCCATGCGCTGCGGGTCGGTGTCGGCCGGCAGCGGCTGATGTTCGGGATCGCGAATATAGGCGGCAAACTGCGCTTGCAAGGTTTTGAAATCGGCGTCCATTACGTTGCCCCGTTAGCCGCATGGCGCTGAACGCTACGTATCGTTTCGACTTCTTTCAATAATTCCGCCAGTGGCGGCAGGTTGAAATCGCGTTCCAACAGCGTTGGAAACACGCCGAAACAATCATAAGCCTTGTTCAACAGCATCCAGACCGGATCGATCACCGCCGAACCGTGGGTGTCGACCAGAAAATCCGCGGCCTCGACGTAATGGCCGGCGATATGGGCATAGGCGATGCGGTTGCCGGGCATCTTGCTTAGAAATTCTTCGGCGTCGTAGCCGTGATTGACGCTGTTGACGTAGATGTTGTTGATGTCTATCAACACGTTGCAATCGGCTTCTTCGACCACCGCATTGAAGAATTCGATCTCGGACATTTCCCGACTTGGCGTCGCGTAATAGGAAATGTTTTCTATCGCTATTTTATGTTCCAGAATGTCTTGCACCCGCCGGATACGCCCGGCAACGTGTTTGACCGCGTCCTCGGTGAACGGCATCGGCATCAGATCGTATAAGTGGCCTTCGTGGCTGCAATAGCTTAGATGCTCGCTGTAAAATCTGATGCCGTGCTCGGCCATGAATCGCTTCAACGCAAACACGAAATCTTCGTCTAGGGCGTCGCTGCTACCTATCGATAAGGACAGGCCATGACAGACAAATTCGCAACGTTCCGTCATGGCCCTGAACTGCTTACCCGTTTTGCCGCCGATAGTCATCCAGTTTTCGGGCGCCACTTCGTAAAAATCGACGCCGGCGGGCGGATTGTCGACGATTTCGGACAAAAAGGATCGCCTTAATCCCAGGCCCGCTCGGCATTGTTGCCGTGATGAATCGCTATTATTCATCGTGTATCAGGGCTGGAGCGTATGCGAATTACTCGCCTGCCGCTTTATCGGCATCGACTTTAGAGCCGCAACTGCCCTCGCCACCTTTCATCATCGAGCCGCAGGAGCCTTCACCACCTTTCTTGGCTTCGTCTCCTTTCATCATCGCGCCGCAACTGCCTTCTTCGGATTTGTCGCCGTGCCCCATACCTTTCATGCCACCCATCATGCCGCACATGCCTTCCTTGCCTTTCATCATTTCTCCGCACATGCCTTCCATACCTTTTTTCATTTTGCCGCCATCCATCATGCCGCCGCACATGCCTTCGCCGCAGGAACCTTCGGCTTTTTTGGTTTTGGGGGCTTTATCGGCGCCGGCTTCTTTTTTAGCGCCGGTTATTTTATTGCCGTTGGCGTCGGCTACGTTGCCGCCGCAGGCGCCGTGGCCGGTTTTGTTGGAAGCTTCCGCCACCATGTAGCCTGAGGACAATTCACTCAGCGCGAACGGATTGATTTCGGCATTGGCATTGGCCGAAAAGCCCGAAATCACCGCGGTAGTACCCATGGCCAAAGTTAAAGGTGTTTTGTTAAATTTTTTCATGCTCTATCCTCTCGAATGATTTTTATTATTCAGGCTTAGCCAAAACCAAGCAGGGCACACCATAGCTCAATGCCCGTGATACGTCCACCTCATTATAATGACACGGCGGTAGTTTTTTCTTCGAACTCGCATAAATCGGCAATGCAGCACTTGGGGCAGCGAGGCTTTCTGGCGACGCAGACATAGCGGCCATGCAGTATCAGCAGATGGTGGGCATCCTTCTTATGTTGAGCCGGTACGTGTTTTTCCAGCTTCTTTTCGACTTCCAATACGTTTTTGCCCGGCGCGACGCCGGTCCGGTTGGAGACGCGGAATATATGGGTATCGACGGCGATGGTCTCGTGACCGAATGCGGTATTCAAAATGACGTTGGCGGTCTTGCGGCCGACGCCGGCCAAGGCTTCCAGAGCCTCGCGCGATTGAGGCACTTCGCCGTCATGTCGCTCAATCAACGATTCGCACAGCTTGATGATATTGGCCGCCTTGCTGTTAAAAAGGCCTATGGTTTTGATGTATTCCTTCAGTCCTTCTTCGCCCAAGGCTAGGATAGTCTGCGGCGTGTTGGCTACTTTGAATAATTTTTCGGTGGCTTTGTTGACGCCCTTGTCGGTGGCTTGGGCCGACAATACCACCGCAATCAATAGCTCGAAGGGCGTACTGTAATTCAGCTCGGTAGTGGGTTCCGGTATCGCCAAGGCTAGCCGGTCGAAAATCGCCAGACGGGTTTGTTTGTTCATTCTGAAAATATATCGAGGTTTTTATCGGGCGATATTACCTCAGTTAAAAGCCCAACTCGATATATCAGTAAATCGCTTCCGAAAAGTGGGACCGCCAAGCGCCGGATAGCACTTGGCGGTAACAGGCTTATTTTTTAGGGGTGTTGTACAAGGCGTAAGCACCAAAGCGCATTTGGTGGGCTCTGCCCAGTTTCTCCTTGTTAAAGTCAATCGAAAACTTCTCGCTCAGCTTGCTGCCGTCCCAATCATAAGCCTTGAAAAACTGCTCGTTATCCGCGCCTTTCTTGTCCCAGTTGGCCAATAGCGACGAGGTGTAATACAGGCGCTTACCGTCCCAGCTCGACGACACCATGTTGACCTGGGAGGCTATCTTTTGCTCGAACACTTGTTTCGGATGAAAGGGATCGCTGATGTCGAAGCGACGGGTCTTGCCGTCCATGAAGGTGTTGACCCACAGGGTCTTGTCGTCGCTGGAGATCGAAATATCCACCGGCAGCGGCACCTTGGCCGGTTCGCCGATGTCGGCCACGTCCTTGGCCTGCCATTCGCCTTTGTCGTCCTGGTATATCAGCCAGATTTTCGAGGTTAACGCGGTGCTGGTGAAGCAGTAATTATGATTTTCTTCCCAAGCGCAACGAATTTCCAATGGGGCACCCGGTACGTCGAAAACTTTTTTCGGCTGGCGGCTGTGCAAGTCCCATTGCACTACGGTATTGCCGAAGTGCTTCATCGCTTCCGCGTCGCCGAGCATCTTGCCGAAATCCATCATGTAATTCGACCAGCCGGTGAACGACGAAGTCAGCATCAGGTTCTTGCGCGGCAGCACGCGGACGTCGTAGTTGTAGCCGTCGGCGTATTTGCCGGACTTGATTGCGCCCTGCAGATTGTCGTCGGTCGGCAGCCAGTAAGTCGCAATGTAATCGCCGGCATTGCTGTATTCGACAATCGCCGTGCGACCGCCGTGATCTTTATTATTGGAAAGGCCGGTAATGATCATGCGTCCCGGCAGGGCGTAAAGACTGTGCGGCCCCACCACACCACCGCTCTTGGCGACGAAATCGGTGATGGTCTTGGTCAATTTGGGCTTGGCAGGATCGGTCGCGACGTCGAAGATGAAGATTTTATTGGTATCGAGGCCCCCGGCCCACAAGAAGCGGCGGTCGTCGGTAAAGTCGGAATGATGGGCTTCGTTACGGCCGCCGACCGACAGGCTGGCGACGACTTTGCCGTATTGTTTGGATTTGGGATTGACGTCGACGGTCACCAGTTTGTCCTGCTCGTCGCCGATGCCTTCGGCGCCAAGCGTCCAGACATAGACGAAGTCTTCTTGCCCCGTGATTTTCGCCATATACGGCGAGGCACAGGTTTCGTCGGCTCGAACCGACAGGCTGGCGGTGCCGAGCAGCAGCGCGGCGGTGATGGTGCTTAGTTTGAAATTCATGGTGTTCTCTCCCCTGGTTTATCGTTCCCACGCTCCGGCGTGGGAATGCATGTTGAACCGCTCCGCGGTTCTGGACGCTGGAGCGTCCTTGGTCCGGTTCCCACGCCGGAGCTTGGGAACCATGGGCCTTTATCAATCGCCCGTGGTCGGATCGATGATGGTCTTGATTTCCTCGATACGATTGGCCGGAAAGCCGCCCAGCTCGGCATGTTCGCGTATCGATTGTTCGCTGTCGGCGATGTAAATGCAATATACCTTGTCGCCGGTGACGTAACTGTGTAGCCACTGGATGCGCGGCCCCATGTTCCGCAGCACGCCGCAGGATTTTTGGGAAATGCCTTGTAGCTCTGCCGGTGTCAACTGGCCTGCGCCGGGAATGTCGCGTTCGATGATGTATTTGGGCATGGCGATCTCCTGTTAAATGACCGGTCGTCTATTTTACCGGTATTAAAAAAACTGCCGAAATGGCAGCGGTTGTTTATGTAACTTCGATGTAGCGTAGCCAAATCAAGGCTACACAATTCAAGCTTTGAAATAATCATCCAACAATTCCCTACAAACCGTCTGCAGAGGCTCTATCGATTGCTCGACCTTCATCCTCAGCAAAGCCCCTTGCCAGCCGTTCAACATCAGGTCGGCCATGCTTTTTGCGCTTTTGTCGGTGCGTACCTTGCCTTCTTGCTGTCCCCGTTCCAACGCGGTTTTCTGCAACTCGGCATAACGGCCGACCGCGTTCAGTAAGGCATCCCGGCATAGCGGGCTGGTGTCGCCGATTTCACCCATTAGATTACCGAGCAAGCACCCCCCCTTGAAACCTGTTTGCACGAGTTCGTCTACCAATTCGCCGTAGTAAGCCTTCAACGCGCCCAAACCATCCAGCTCGGAATTTTGCAAATGGCCGGACAGGCGCTGGATGAAGGGTTCGATATAGTGATCGATCGCCTCGGCGGCAAATTGTTCCTTGCTGTTGAAATAACTATAAAAAGAGCCTTTTGGGATTTGCACCGTATCCAGAATCTCTTTCAGGCCGGTGGCGTGATAACCTTTTTCCAGCAGCAGGCTTACGCCTTGATCGAGCAGTTTGTCTTTTTTGATTTGTTTGGGTCTGGCTTTTGACATGGTCGAATTATGCGACCGGTCGTCTTATTTTGCAAACTATTTTTACCTCAACCCTGATCCGGGCTTCCCCTAATACGCCGGATTCTGCCAGAATCCATGCTTTCGCCTTCACCCCGTACAGTCCATGATAGCCAATGAGCTTGATAGCAGATTAATCGATGCCTTATTCGACCCAGGCCGCTATCCGCACCCGGTCGAATCGGTGAAATTATTGGAGACGCATATTTCCTGGGTGCTGCTGGCAGGCGAATACGCCTACAAGATCAAAAAGCCGGTGAATTTTGGTTTTTTGGATTTTTCCGAATTATCCGCCCGGCAATTTTTTTGTCATGAAGAGCTGCGATTGAATAGGCGTTTGGCGCCCGCTCTCTACCTGGACGTGGTCGGCATAGGCGGCAGTGTCGATCAACCGATATTCGGCGCGGAGTCTGCTTTCGAATATGCGGTAAAAATGCGGCGTTTTGCCGAAGAGATGTTGCTTAGTCATCTGTTGGAACACCGCCTATTAAGAGTCGCAGACATACAAAATCTGGCAGCAACGATGGCCGGGTTCCACGGCAAATTGCCCTCGGCAGCCATCGATGGCGATTACGGCAATCCCGAAGCGGTGGCGCAACCGGCTAGACAGAATTTTCTGCAATTATCGCGGTTATTGGACAGGCGTTATGCCGAAAGATTGGAGAATTTACGGTTAGGGAATGAAAAAGAATACCAACGGTGCAGGGCGTTTTTTGACCGGCGCTTGCAGGACGGCAGGGTGAGGGAATGCCACGGCGATTTGCATTTAGGCAACATCGTGATGCTGGGGGATAGCCCAACGCCATTCGACGGCATAGAATTCAATCCGAACCTGCGCTGGATAGACGTCGTCAACGATATCGCGTTTTTATTGATGGACTTGCAGCACAGGCAACGTCCCGATCTGGCCTTCGCCTTTATCAATGCTTATCTCGAGATCGGCGGCGATTACGAAGGCCTGGTCGTACTGCGGTTTTATTTGGGTTACCGTGCCATGGTCATGGCCAAAGTGACTGCGATTCGGGCCGCCCAGTTAGGTCGAGCGGCAAGTTTAAGCTCTTGCGAAAGCTATCTTGGATTAGCCGAGCAATTTTACTCACCCTCCAGACCAGCCTTGATGATCACCTATGGCTTGCCGGGTTGCGGCAAAACCATGGTATCGCAAATCGTTATCGAAAAATTCCGGGCGATACGCCTGCGTTCGGATGTCGAACGCAAACGTTTGTTCGGTATACCGACACAACAACGCAGTCATTCGGCGATCGATGGCGGCATATATACGAGCGAAGCGACGGAACGCACCTACGAGCACTTACTGATGTTGTGCCGACTGATTTTGCAAGGCGGCTTCAACGTCATCGTCGATGCGGCATTTTTGAAGCATCAGGAGCGGCGGCAGTTTCAGGGCTTAGCACGGGCGTTGAATCTCCCTTTCGCCATATTGGCCATTTCTTGCGATGACACAGCGGTGCGCGAACGCATTTTCCAGCGCCACATTGCCGGTAGCGATGCCTCCGAAGCGGATGTCGCCGTCTACGAAAAGCTGAAAGGGGCGGCCGAAGCGCTGACCGCGGACGAACTTGGCTTTGCTATTGGTGTGACCAACGATAGCGACATAGCGTTCCTATCGGAGGACGCTGCCGTTTGGGAGAAGGTGGAAAAGGCGATCAACGAGCGGCAACACCGCACGGATAGCCCTTATTCCTGAACAACTACCGACGATCAATTGCCTGCCAAATGAACATCCATTTTGCTCTGTATCAGCTGCGCGTAATGGCGTTTTAATACCGCGTCGCTCGGAACCGGTGAAACTTGACTTTCGATCTTGCTTCGAAGCTGGGAGAGGAAATGCCGCCTCAGTACCGAATCTTCGGGAACAATGGACTTTTCGGTGCCGGCAAGCGAATCTTCAGTCATGCTCGCTTCGGGCGTGCGTTGAATCTCGAAACTACTGGCCTTAGGAAGCTGCGGCAACAATGTCGCCCGTTGTTGCTCATAATGGCGACGCAGTACCGAATCGGTAGGATAAGGATTACTGATAGCCGCTTGCTCTGCGGCCAGCATTGCCAGGTAATGCCTTCTAAGCACCGAATCCTCGGGTATCGCGCTACGCGGCAGCCCTACATAGGCCTTCGATTCCGACGGCTTGCCGGTGTCGTCTTGTTCGCTGGATGCCGACTCCTCCGTCCACCGGCTATCGGTGGATAATGGCCGATCATCCGGAGTGGCAAGAATCTCGTCACCAGCCACCGATGCGTCGCTGCTTTGATTCCCACAGCCTTTAAGCGTTCTTTTGACAAAAGTGACGCCGCGACTCGGGAAAAGTTCGATAGCTTGCGACTCGTTAGAGTGCGTTGGCCCATATTTTGCCCAATACTCAGCCAGCGTGGCGACTAATAAATTCAAGATTTTCATGCAATCCCCCTTCATTGTTGTAATTATTATGATCAGGCGAAACGCCCTTTCGAATTGCGAGTCCCTGATCCTGCTGCTTGTGCAAGACTGACATCGTCGCACAAAGACCCGCATGATTTTCGCAGTTTTTATGTCTGATTTACCGATTTATTCAAAAAAAGCTGCTACATTGTGTCAGATATTAAGGCCGGTGTTTCAATCGGAGGCTCTTATGCTTGATTCCGTCACTTCCATCGCAGCGTTTGCGACTCAAATGTCGATGCAAAAAAACGCTCAGCAAGTTCAGCTTGCCGTATTGAATAAGGTCCGCGAGCAGCAAGATATACAAGGTCAAGCTGTTCTTAAGTTATTGGAATCGGCGGTTCAACCCGCTCAGCGTATTGATGTGTACGTTTAGCAAGGCATGCCGCTAATGGGAACTGATTTTTTGGCCTAACCCTTATAAACTATACCTGAACGACAGACGCTTCAAAAATTGCTTTAGAGGTGATTCCATTGAAAACATTAATATCCATTTTGATTTTTGCCGCTTCGACTCTGCCGAATTGCGTCTATGCCGAAGCCTATAAGTGCATAAAAGACGGCAGGCCGGTCTATCAAGGGACGCCATGCGAAATGAATTCCGAGAAAGGCAAGCTAGGCATCAAGGAACAAACGCCTGAGCAAAAGGCAATGGCTTTGGAGAAGCTGCAGGAAATCAGAAATCAATACGATGCCTCGGCGACGAAACAAAAAGACACCAATTCTGCAGCCAATGGTGCGTCAAAGCAAACTCTCGGCCCCCAGTCCAGACAAGCCCCGCTTTCGCAAGAGCCAACTTCCCCCGATTCTACCGACAACTAAGTCAAAAATTAGACTTGAAACTGCGCATTCCGCACGCGATGTTTCGGCAAACGGCAGGAGTTTTCAGTGCGCAGGCCCCTTTCCCGCAAGTGCGGGCGGCATTTACCTCGGTTTTATTGTCAATGCCATTGCCGTTTTCGCCAAGCGTTCGCCCAAAACCCAGCACAAGCGTTTTTCATGCTCGGTCAATTCGTCATCGGATTCGGCATGGTGACTGGGGCCGTAAGGCGTTCCACCGCTGACGGTTTCGCGCAAAGCGATTTCGTTGCAGGGCAGGCTCATCATCAGCATGCCGTGATGCATCAACGGCAGCATCATGGACAATAAAGTCGTTTCCTGGCCGCCGTGCATGCTGCCGGTGGAGGTAAAAACGCCGGCCGGTTTGCCGGATAAGGCGCCGGAAAACCACATCGCGGTAGTGCTATCGATGAAGTGCTTTAAAGGCGCGGCCATGTTGCCGAACTGGGTCGGGCTGCCCAAGGCTAAGCCGTCGCAGGTTTCCAGTTCTTGCAGCGTCGCATAGGGTGCGCCGGACTCAGGAATGCTGTCGGCGACTTTTTCGCAAACTGGCGATACTTCCGGCACCGTGCGTAATAACGCTTCGGCACCCGCCACCGATTCCACGCCGCGAGCGATTTGCCTAGCCATTTTCTCGGTACTACCGTTGCGGCTGTAATAAAGTATCAATATCTTAGCCATCACAAAATCGCCAAAACCGCTTCCGGAGGCCGGCCGACCGCGGCCTTGTCGTTAGCCAATACGATGGGCCGCTCGATCAACTTGGGGATTCTGATCATCGCCTCTATCAGCTCGGTATCGCTCAGGGACTTGTCGTCCAGACCGTTCTCCTTGTATTCCGCTTCTTTGGTTCGCATCAGCTGTCGCGGTTCGAGACCTAATTTGTTCAGGATATCTTGCAATTCGGCGGCTGTAGGTGGGTGCTTTAGGTATTCGATTACTTCCGGATGTATGCCCCGTTCTTCGAGCAGTTTCAAGGTCTCTCGGGATTTTCCGCAACGTGGGTTGTGGTAAATTTTGACGCTCATGGTTTACACCCCTTAGTATCTCGACAAGCCGTTATAATAGCACTCCGATTTTAATAGACCGCGTGAAAAACTATGCAACTACCGAATTATTCCGCTGCTCGTGTGCTAGTAGTCGGCGATTTGATGTTGGACCGCTATTGGCACGGCCCCACTTCGCGTATTTCGCCCGAGGCTCCGGTGCCGGTGGTTCATGTCAAGCAGGACGAGCATAGAGCCGGGGGCGCCGGCAACGTGGCGCTGAACATCGCCGCACTGGGCGCCAAGGTATCGTTGCTCGGCTTTACCGGCGAGGACGAAGCCGCGGTGGCGTTGGAAACCTTGTTGAAAAAAGCCGGCGTACTTTGCATGTTTCAGGGCATACCGCACCATCCGACCATCACCAAGTTACGGGTCATGAGCCGCCATCAACAACTGATACGGCTGGATTTCGAGGATGGCTTTCACGACATAGACAGCGATACGTTGTTACACCAGTATCACGCGGAAATGCTGCAATCGCAGGTAATCGTGCTGTCCGATTACGGCAAGGGTACCTTGCATCCTGTTGAGCAGTTTATTCGTCTGGCGAAGCAGCTCAAGAAGCCGGTATTGGTCGATCCCAAGGGCAGCGATTTTTCCATTTACCGGCAGGCGACCTTGCTGACGCCCAATCTCGGCGAGTTCGAGTCTGTGGTCGGCCGTTGTGTGGACGAAGCGCAAATCGTCGAACGCGGCGTCAATCTGATGAACGAGCTGGAACTGCAAGCCTTGCTGGTCACGCGCGGCGAACATGGCATGACCTTGTTGGCCAAGAACTCTGAGCCCTTGCATTTGCCCACCCATGCCCGCGAGGTGTTCGACGTCACCGGTGCCGGCGACACGGTGATTTCGGTGCTGGCCGCCAGCCTTGCCGCCAAGAAACCTCTGGCCGAAGCCACGCAACTGGCCAACATCGGCGCCGGCATCGTGGTTGGCAAGATGGGCACCTCCACCGTCAACACCGAAGAACTGGCCGACGCCCTGCACGGCCAGCGCGCCCATCACAAGGGCGTCTGTATCTTGCAGGAGCTGTTAAAAGAACGCGCAGAAGC
>JAQTYP010000510.1 GCA_028688235.1 Methylomonas sp. | reverse complement strand
CGGCTCCTGACACTGGAATTCTTGCTGTATTGTTGGCGATTCGTCAACAAGAAAGCGGCATCCGGCGTTGACCGTGTCAATGCAGCTGAATACGCATTGAATCTAGTGTGCCCGGCATGGGCTAAAACTTGTCATCTGAAAGGAGATGACCGGAAGTAGTAACGACAACCGTAGCGAAACGCAAGACGCTAGATAAATAAATGGGGCTCAGCTGGAGGCATACCCCATACACGCTAAAATCATACGCCTGATATTCAGGGAAAGAACTGCCTGTCATCCTGATATCGAATGTCGTATCGGGATGAAGAGTTCCGCTCGCGGCGCTGGGGCCGTCAATCACTTCGAAACTAATCAACACCGCGCCGCCGACCACCGGCACCGTATTCCAATTTGGCACGGACACGCCGTTTACGTGAATATTGGCGACATATGGCGCTAGCGCGGCGTAGCCCGATAGAGTAAATGTCATGCCGTCGGGCGTGCCGGGAACGGCTATGTTGATATAGACGATCTCGCCCTTGTTTTCTATCCATAGCAACGTATACGCCGATTTTGACGCCGATTGCGCCACATTATTGGCGATGGCCATTGCTGATGAAACGACAGTCCAATACATTTCGAATAAACCGGTAAATGTGAACATTGGGCTAGCCGCCTTAATCGCCTTCGTTCTACCCCCAAGCCTCAACGCTATCCAAAAGTGAGTACTCCCCACCGATTGATTGGCCGCGCCGGCAATATAAGCCCCTTCGTTGATGTAGATAGGGGCCGTGGCAATACCGTTTTTGACCTCGACCAGGCTAGCCCCGTCGTCTGCAAAAATCTCTCGGGCGTCGAAATACCCAGTGCAATCTTCCACCGTTAAATATACTGCTCCATCGTTGAAGTTCGATATGGCTATATTCAATTGGGTGCGGACATAGAAAGGGAGTCCAGCCACTTGAGAATACGCATCGAATCGCCTGGATAAGTAGAGAGAATACGTGCTCGGGCACGGTACAAAGCACCTCGCCGCCTTGTTGGCCAGTTTGATCATCTTGGCCTTTCTGGTTCACACGGTGTTGCAATGGTTCGATCAATGTTATCGATTGCTGCGCGAAGAGCTGCCCAGCCGCAAAACGTATTTTAACGATTTAAGGGCGCTCACGCGCTATGTTTGCTTCGATAGCTGGCAGCATTTGATGGAATTTATGCTTGAGGGCATGAATATCCCAATTCCTCAGAATCAGGATTGATGTTGAGTCTCTTAAATTGAGAATTGCTATGAAAAATCTAAATTATCGTGGGTCGTAACAGATTGGTTTACACCGAAGAGATAAGGATCGTCGGGAAAGCAAAACGGCGTAGCCATTTTCGATGACTACGCCGTTTTGGTTCCGGGTAAGGGATAGAAAAATTTACGATGAAGAGTGGCTGGCTTCAACCGTAATTTTCAGTTTCGATCCGGGTTTAATGTCGGCGCTGCTTTTAGGCACGTTGTTCCACTTGCGCAGATCGGTGACGTTGACGTTGAATTTTTTCGAAATTCCACCCAAGGTATCACCGCGCTTGACGGTATAGCTGATTTGTTTAAAAGTGGGAGCGGTCGAGGCTACTTGAATAGGATTGCCAGCCTTTTTGATGGTCAGCTTTTGGCCTGGTTTCAAAGATGATTTAGCGGATAATTTATTCCAGCTCAAAATGTCGTCCTTATCCACGGAAAATCTCTGAGCCACATTCCACAAGGTATCGCCTTTTTTAACCGTATAATCCTGTTTAGTTACTTGCGGTTTGGCTGGAGCTTGTGATTCGGAGGATGCTATTACCGGTTCGTCATGGCCTTTGATGGATTTGTACGACATTGGAATCAACAGCGTTTGACCTTGTGCGACAGTGTTGCTATCCAAGTGATTGACTTCCTGTATTTGCTCGACTGTTGTATGGTGAGATTTGGCAATGCTCATCAAAGATTCTTTCTTGCCGACGGAGTGATGTTCCCATTTGATGCGTTCATGCGACGGTAATTCCGCCAATTTCTCCTTGAAGGTGTCGGCCTTTTCGACCGGAATCAACAATCGGTGGGGGCCGTCGGGTGCGGTACTCCATCGGTTGAAGGCCGGATTCAATTTCAAAAAGTCATCTAACGGGGTCTGTGCCAGTTCGGCGGCTTTTCCCAAGTCGATTTGCGATTTGACGTCGACCAATTCGAAATAGGGTTCGTTGGCGATTTTATGCAAATTGATGTTGTATTTTTCGGGGTTGGCGAAGATTTTTGCAATCGCTAGCAATCTGGGCACATAGGCCGAAGTTTCGCTATTTAAATCTAGTGACCAGAAGTCGGTAGGCTGGCCGCGGCTGATGTTCTTGTCGACGGCGTTTCTGATATTGCCTTTGCCGGTGTTGTAAGAGGCAAGGGCCAGTAGCCAGTCGTTGTTGAATTCTTCACTGAGCTGTTTCAGGAAGGTAGTGGCTGCCTGGGTCGATTCGATAACATCGCGGCGGCCGTCATACCAGCTGTTTTGCTCCAAACCGTATAAGCGGCCGGTGGGCGGGATGAATTGCCAAAGACCAGAGGCTTGTGCCGGAGATTCGGCGTCCGGCCTGAAAGCGCTTTCCACGACCGGCAGTAATGCCAACTCGCCAGGCATGTTTTTGGCTTCGATCTCGTTCAAAATGAAATACAAATACGGCTCGGCCCTTTGTTGGACTCGGCTTAAATATTCAGGGTTTTTCAGATAAAAATTTACCTCGCGGTCGATTCTGACATGATCCATTTCGGGTAAAGCATATAGTGACAACATGCGGTCCAAGACGGTCTCATGATCTTTCGAGTCGCCTTTTT
>JAQTYP010000509.1 GCA_028688235.1 Methylomonas sp. | reverse complement strand
GAAAAGCCGCTTCGGCCATGGCCGAAGCGGTGTAAGGCCGATCAGGCTTTGGCCATTTCCGCACGCATTTGATCGATTACGGCTTTGTAATCGGGTTGGCCGAAGTTCGCCGAACCCGCTACGAAGGTATCGGCCCCGGCTGCCTTGATTTCGCGGATGTTGTCCACCTTGACGCCACCGTCGATTTCCAGGCGAATGTCGAAACCGCTTTCGTCTATGCGTTTTCTGACCAGGCGCAGTTTGTCCAACGCGGACGGAATGAAGGATTGGCCGCCGAAGCCCGGATTGACCGACATCAACAATATCATGTCGATTTTGTCCATTACGTGGTCCAGATGGTGCAAAGGGGTCGCCGGGTTGAATACCAGACCGGATTTGCAGCCGTGGTCGCGGATCATTTGCAGCGTGCGGTCGATATGTCTGGAGGCTTCCGGGTGAAAGGTGATGTAACTGGCGCCGGCTTTGGCGAAGTCGGGAATGATGCGGTCTACCGGTTCTATCATCAGATGCACGTCGATAGGGGCTGTAACGCCGTGTTTACGCAAGGCTTCGCAAACCAGAGGACCTATGGTCAGGTTAGGTACAAAATGGTTGTCCATAACGTCAAAATGCACGATGTCCGCGCCGGCTTTCAATACATTGTCTACTTCTTCGCCCAAACGAGCGAAATCGGCGGAGAGAATGGAGGGTGCAATTAAGTCAGCCATTTTTTATGATCCTCGTTGCTTAAAACCGGCTATTATACTTTTTTCTGATGAATGACTAAAGTAGGTTGAAATTCCTTTTTGCGACGAGCAATAAGACGAGTCGTCTTTCAGGATTGGGCGGTCAATGTTTGCCGTGCTGTCGGTAGGCGAGCCGGAAACGTTCGAAGTCGGCGGCGGGAAGCGCCTTGCTAGCGTAATAGCCTTGATACAAATCGCATTGGTGTTTCTGCAGAAAAGCCAGTTGCTCGGCGGTTTCCACGCCTTCGGCGACCACCTGCATGCGCAGGTTCTTTGCCAGCGCAATAATGGCGCGGGTGATTTCCATTTCGGCGAGCTGCGTCGGAATGTTTTCGATGAAGCGCTGGTCTATTTTCAATACGTCCAAGGGGAAGGCGTTTAAATAGGCCAAGGACGAATATCCGGTACCGAAATCGTCTATGGCTAGACTGACGCCCTGCGTATGCAGCCGGCTCAGAATGGCTATGGCTTCTTTTTCCCTTTTCATCAGCGCGCTTTCGGTCAGTTCCAGCTCCAGGCTGGTGGCGGGAAATCCGGTTCTGCTCAGCGTGGCCGCAACCGTCTCGGAAATATCGCCATGCAGGAATTGCTTAGTCGACAGGTTGACGGTGAGCTTGAGCGGCGGAAAGCCGGCGTCCAGCCATTGTTTGCCCTGGCGGCAGGTTTCTTCCAACACCCAATGACCGATGCGGTTGATCATGCCGGTTTCTTCCGCGATGGAAATAAAGCGCGCCGGCGCTATCGTTTCGCCGTCGCTGGCCTGATAACGCACCAGCGCTTCGGCGCCAACCAGCGCGCCGTCTTTTACTCTGAATTGCGGTTGATAAAATACCGTCAGCTCGTTTTTGTCCAAAGCCTGGCGCAGGCGAAATTCGGTTTTGATCCGCTCGCGGGCGGCAATGGTCAGCTCTTCGGAGAAGTATTTATAACAATTGCGGCCTTCGCCTTTGGCCTGATACAGCGCGGAATCGGCGTGCTGCATCAATTCCGCTCCGGCCTGGCCGTGTGTGGGGAACAATGCAATGCCTATACTGACGCCTATGCGTATTTCGTGGCCGGTAGACAGTTGCCAGGCATCGTTCAGCGACGCGATGATGTCTTCGGCAATGCGGGCGGCCGATTCGGCGTGGCTTATGTCTTCCAGCAATATGACGAACTCGTCTCCGCCCAGGCGGCATATCGTATCGGTGAGGCGCAAACGGGACGTCAATCGGGCGGCGACCATTTGCAACAGATCGTCGCCTGCGGTATGGCCGTAACTGTCGTTGACGTCCTTGAACCTGTCCAGATCCAGCATCAGTATCGCCAGGCAATTATCGCAGACGCGTTTGCGTTTGGCCGAATCGATCGCGTGCTGCAAACGCGACATGAATAAGATTCGATTGGGTAGGCGGGTCAGGGGGTCGTGGTGGGCCAAAAACTCCAGTTCTTTTTCCGAAGCCTTCAATTTGCTGATGTCTGCGAAAACGCCGACATAGTTGCTGATTTCGCCGGTATTGTTTTTCACCGTGCTGATGCTGAGTAATTCCGGATAAATCTCGCCGTTCTTGCGCCGATTCCAGATTTCGCCTTGCCAGTGGCCGGTTTTACGAATATCGGCCCACATGTTCCGGTAATATTCTCCGCTATGGCGGCCGGAGCGCAGCAAGGAAGGCTTTTTACCCAGTATTTCGACCGCGCGGTAACCCGTTATTTCGCTGAATGCCCGGTTTACCCGTTGAATCTGGAGATCGGCATCGGTGATGATGACGCCTTCGCGGGTGGTTTCGAACACGGCGGCTGCCTGGCGCAGATATTCCTCATGATGCTTGATGTCGGTAATATCGGTGACGGTGCCGACGTAACCCAGCAATTGCTTGTTGCGGTCGTATTCGGGTATCGCGCGACAAATGACCCAGTGCAGGGGGCCATGCTGGTATTGAAATCGAAATTGGCAACTGAAGGGGCTCTGAGTTTCAATGGCATGCCGCCATTCCGCCGAGACTCGCCGCTGGTCGTCGTCGAAAATCGCTTGTTGCCAATCATCGCCAACGACCTGACCCGAATGTAAGCCGCTGATGTCCTGCCAGCGCTGATTCACATACTGGTAGTGGCCCGC
>JAQTYP010000508.1 GCA_028688235.1 Methylomonas sp. | reverse complement strand
GCCGCGCCGCGATCATGCCCGCCCGGCCCAGGCCGCCTTTGCAATGCACGAGCACATCATCGCCATTGCGCAACATCTCGCGGATTTGTTTGCCTTGCGTGGCCCACTGCTGTTCGAAAGCCTGGGTGTTACGTCCGCCCTTATTTAATCATCAACACCCGCTTTAGTCCCAATGTTTTCCAGGGGTTTTAAAGAACAAAACCCAATTTAAGCGCGAGACAGTCAAGGCCTTAAAAAGGCCGGTGCTCCTCTGTTATCGTGGGAAGTTTTCAATTTCCACCCACGCAGAAGAGACCAGCCTATGAACCGGATTGTCGCATCGATTCTTACTCTCCAACAACATCTTGATTCTTTGGCCCAGCAGTCGGCTGTTTACCGACCACTCGCTTGTCCAAGTTGTTCTTTCGGCAAGCTATGGGGTCATGGCTGCTACGAACGTAAAACGGATCGCGACTCGCCCGCTTCAGCATCATTGAACCCGATTCAGATACCGCGCTATCTATGCCAGGGTTGCCATAGGACTTGTTCCCGATTGCGGGCAAGCTCGCTATTTTGGAGCCTGTATAAAGTATCCGCTCAGTCGAGCAATGGAGGGTTGGATTAGGCGACACATGCGGAAATATTTCTGGCAACGCTGGCATAATAAGCGAGGCCGAATGAACGCATTAAAACGCCTAAAGGCCAAACCGCATCACCAGCGCCAAACCAGTGTATCGGTAGGCGATTGGCGAATGGCAAGGAGTCCAATGCTACATGCGGCGCTCAATAACGCTAGGTTGAAACGATGGGGATTATATGGCTTCCATCGAATTTTGTGACCACATAAGGACACTGGGTTCAATCGCCGGATGCGGAAAACCGCATGTCCGGTGGTGCGGGAGGGATGACAGGCGCAATCCCGCCATCTCCACCCGATCCATTGCCGAGATTATTTCTCCCGCATTCCTACCGTTCACAAACGCTTGCCTTATAACAGGTGTACTCTTCCCCATACTCGCAGGTCGTGGCAACGGGTTTGTCGTTTGCCTCGCCGCAGTTCTGCTCGCTGCAACCCGATCCGTTACATTCACCTACAGCTATAGGCAGATGATTGTCCGTAGCAAGTCCGTTATCCTTGGATAACGTAAAGTTTCCGACGTAATCGCCGCCGTTAATGCTGTATTCGTAATTTCCGACTGGCAAGTCGTATACGGATAAAGGAATATTTTTATCGAAAGCAACGACATTCGCTGGGCAAGCATAACTGCCTTGGGGTAAATCAGGATTTTGGGCAAAAACGGTTATTTCAAAACGATTGTTGACAAGGCGTTGATGAATAGGCCCTAAGCTGAGGCAGCCCCCCACCCAGCCTTTGATATTCAATAACACCTGGACAGGGAAAGAATTCGTAATAATGAGTTTAGCTTCCGTTATCGGGGCTTTTCCCAAGGGATATTGGTTGGCCGTTTTAAAACTCAATAACTCCCAGTTACCTTGCTCATCATGCTTGAATATCGCGTTAAGGAAATTTCCAGGCTGGTCTGGCGTGTCGATGCGCGGTATCGTCAGGGTTCCATTTTGGTAGGTCGGATAACTGTCTGAATGGTTATCCGTCGATTCCGCAAACGCGAAGCCGATGGATAAGCAAAAGGCCGTTATGACTAAATATAAATTATTGGGTATATGCATGTGAGTCACCTTTTTTTTGAACGAAGAAAATGTGTAAAAAACGGCGCGTAAAACTGTCCAGGGGCCAGGCAATGCCGTTATGTTAAGGATTTTACGTTATAATTAAGCTTGTAACCAATTGAAAAACAATGATAAAACAATGAATACGACTTAGCGACATCAATGCCAGAATTTTTGCCCATCTTTCAAAACTTCTGCATCCGCCAGACTTTATTGCCGCTCATCGCAGCCACGACAAAGCCTTTACCCGACAGCGCGCGCTCACCTTTTCCGTGCTGATTTCATTCCTGATCCCCAAACCCAGCAGTGCGCTGCCGAACAACCAAACTGCACTGGGGATAGGCACGGCGGCAACATCGCCATCGCGAACGGCCCAAGCATATTGGAGTTCTGTTTTGGGGTTATGTCCTTGAATGCCAAAAGTGGTATTGAATTGCCAAGCCCTGTCTAAGTCTGGCGTATAAGGACTGCCTGACCAGTAATTGTGGGCATGCAAGTTTTTCACTAATCCCACGTCGGCTTGCAAGATCGCGAGGTCGCCATTGGCTATGCCGAAATCCGCCTGAAAATTACCCTGGCTGTCGTAAATGCTCTTTAATCCAAGATTTATGTAAAACATATAGGACAATTCCGATGTAGTCGGTTGAGTATTGTGGCCACAGTCGGTGCCGCCATACGCAAAGTTGCATCCGGGGCTTCCGGTATCGGTGATAGAGGCCAAGCGCCAATCATTAAAACCTCCCACCTGAAGGCTGTCCGCCCATTGCATGGCGTCTTGCCAAGATAACCGGCCGGTAGTGCTGTAACCACTGGTTTTCGCGTAATTGGCATCCTGTAGCCAGGTTACGTTTAACACCGTGTCGTAGAGCAAACCGCCGCCTCGATCAACCAACTGCGCCTGAGCGCTTTCGATCATTAATGAACAGTACGCCGCTAGTGCGCAGCAGAGCGTTCGACGTTTCATCGTATTTCTCCATAGAAATTGTCTTTAAAATTAAAAAATTCATCCCTCAACACCGTGATCGCATTGTAAAAATCTATGTCTGCCGATTCTATTCAAATTCTTTCAATAGTCGCCATGCGACTGCGAAGGAGAAGAAATTCTGCGGACAGCGATTAATCGACGACGAAATGCACTCGAACAAGTGTCGGAGAA
>JAQTYP010000507.1 GCA_028688235.1 Methylomonas sp. | reverse complement strand
AGACTGGCGGATTGGACTCGGCAGCAGGAAAATAACCGCCACCAATTGCAAGAGGAACTGGCACAACAACGTAGCAGCGCACTGGAAGAGCTGAAGCAAACCTTGGCCGATGAAGAAACCAAGTTGCAAGTCCGCAACCAAACCCTGATTGCCGCGCGGGAAGCGGCGTTAGTGCGGGAAGCAAGCAGTACCGCCTACGGCCAGGCAGCGGCCATGTTGCAACGGCTGTCTTCTCCTGAATTGACGCACAGTATCGTCGATGTGTTTCTGGAAGATTTAAACAAGCTGCCGGACAGCGAAAGCGCCGCATTGCGTAAGGCCGCTTCGATGCTGATTGCGGCTTCCGCCGTCGAGGTGGTCAGCGCCCATCGGCTGGACGAAGCCATGCAAGCCCGATTGGCTCAAGATTTATCGGCTGCCGCCGGACTAGCCTTGCCAATCAATTTCAAGCAAGACTCGGCCTTGATCGCCGGACTGCGCGCGGTAATCGGCGAGTGTCAATTGCACGCCAATCTGGCCGATGAACTGGCGTTTTTTAATCGCCAAACCCACCATGGCTGAAACAAGCGCGGCTTATCGTTTCGGTCTGCGCCTATCCGAGCGCGGCTGCGTGGCCGGCATCGGCGACGGCATTGCCTGGATACGGGGTCTGCCATCGGCGCGGCTCGACGAGTTGATCGGTTTCGACGACGGCAGCACCGGTTTGGTGTTCCAGTTGGGTAAAGAAGTGCTGGGCGCGATTTTGCTGTCGCAAAGCCGGGGCGTTACCGCCGGCATGGCGGTGCAGCATATCGGCCGAAAACTGGAAATCGGTGTCGGCGACGCCTTGCTGGGGCGAGTGGTCGATCCGCTCGGCAGTCCGCTGGACGGTTTGCCATCGCCCGATCTGCGCCAGTTTCGGCCCCTGGAATCTGCCGCACCGACTATCATCGAACGCGACTTTGTCAGCGAACCGTTATATACCGGCTGCAAGATTGTCGATACGCTGATTCCGATCGGCAAGGGCCAGCGCCAGTTGATCATCGGCGACGACGGCATCGGCAAAAGCGCGCTGGCGCTGGACGCCGTCATCAATCAGCGCGGCCGTAATCTGTTGTGCGTGATGGTGTTGATCGGTCAGCCGCGTTCCTCGGTGGCCGGTACGATAGCAGCGTTAAAACAGACTGGCGCATTGGAATACACCGTGGTGGTGGTGGCCGAAGCCAATGCCCTGCCGGGCTTTCGTTACTTAGCGCCGTTTGCCGGCTGCGCGATTGCCGAACACTGGATGCGGCTAGGCCGCGATACGCTGGTGGTCTACGACGACCTGACTCGTCACGCCCAGTCCTATCGCGAACTATCGCTATTGCTGCAACGGCCGCCTGGCCGCGAGGCCTATCCGGGCGACATTTTTTATCTGCATTCCCGGCTGCTGGAGCGCTCCACGGTACTTGCCCTGAAATACGGCGGCGGCAGCATGACGGCATTGCCGATCATCGAAACTCGCCAAGGCGAGTTGTCGGCTTACATTCCCACCAATCTGATTTCGATCACCGACGGCCAGATTTATTTGGAAAGCAAGTTGTTCGCGGCCGGCATGCTGCCGGCCATCGACATTGGCCGCTCGGTATCACGCATCGGCGGCAAGGCCCAACATCCCGCCATCAAAACCGCCTCCGCGCATATCCGCCTGGATTTTTTACAGTTTCTGGAACTGGAGCTGTTCGCCCGCTTCGGCACCCGCTTGGAAGCCGGCGTCGAGGAAAAGCTACGACGCGGCCGCCTACTGCGGGAAATTCTGAAGCAAGACCGCTTGCAACCTTTATCCGAACAAGCCCATCTGGCCTGGCTGCTGGCTTATGGCGAGGGCTTGCTGGAAGAGGTAAACCCCGATCAGGCGGCAGCCGTGCTGTCCGGCATGCTGGATCAATTACCGGCCTCCAAGCTGAAACTGGATACCACCAAGCAGCAATGGCTGATTGAATTACGGCAATTACTGGGGCAAAAACCATGAGTCAGCGCCGCGAAGTCGAAGCGCGTTTGGCCTTGTTCGACGAACTATCCGGCATTCTCGGCGCGATGCGCAGTTTTGCACTGGCGGAGTTGCGCAAAGTGGGTAAACGTGAATCGGCGCAGCAGCGGGTGGTGGCAGCGCTGGCAGTGGCGTTGGATGATTTGGCCGGCAGCTTACCGGAGCCGGTATCGAGCAATCCCACCCACGACATCTGGCTGTTATTCGGTTCCGTGCGTGGTTTTTGCGGCAGTTTTAATGAAGACGTCATGGTTTTTTGGCGAGCCGAAACGACCCAGCAAAGCCCGTTGATTCTGGTCGGCGAACGTTTGCATGCCATGGTCGACGAGCGAGAGGCCTTGCAACGGCTTAACGGCGCCGATGGCGGCCTGGATGCGCCGGCGGCAATCGATCGAATTCTTGCGGCGATCGCGGAATTGCGCGGTAGCGGCGAGTTCGGCCTGATGGCTTGCCTGCGGGACGAACAAGGCCCGCGCGCTCAACGCTTATGGCCCTTAGCAGCCGCTGCTCCCAATACCAACAGCAACAATCCGCCATTAACCTACCAACCGGCACGGGAAGTCGCGACCGGCGTTGCTGAACATTATTTGTTTCATACTTTGCTGGCTTTACTGCTGCGTTCGATTCGGGTGGAAAACCACATGCGCTTGATGCAGATGGAAACCGCTCTACGACATTTGGAGCGTGGTAGCGACGACCTGCAACGGCAACGCAACCGCTTGCGGCAGGAAGAGATCGTCGAGGAGATAGAATTAATGGTGGGGCGGCGCTGATTGGCAGACACACACCGCGCATTCACCTATGAAAGGAGGGC
>JAQTYP010000066.1 GCA_028688235.1 Methylomonas sp. | reverse complement strand
CTCATCGATCAAGGCCTGGAAGTTTTGAATATTCTTTTGCATATACTCGATCAACTGACGTGACATGTCCTCGAATTGCAAGCCTCTGACCGCATCGTTGACGCTTCTTTCGATCTGCATATTGAGTCCGGATACCTCGTCTATGCTATGCGAAATCTTGCTATTGATCACCGCAATGTCGGCCATCATTTTATCGATCTTGGCTTTGGAACTGATCGTGATATTCATGTCCTTGGAGGCGATTTCTTCTATCATGGTCTGGGCCTGATGGATATTGCTCTTGGATGCATTCACCACCATCTTGATTTCTTCGCTGAATTTATCCGAATTTTTCGACAAATTTCGCACCTCGTCGGCGACGACGGCGAACCCTCGTCCGGCTTCGCCGGCCCGCGCCGCCTTGATGGCGGCATTCAGCGCCAATAAATTGGTTTGATCGGCAATTTTTTGCACGTCGCCGAGCAATTTTTCGACATGAGCCATATGGCCGCCTACGTCGTTGATCACGCCCACCATCTCCATGCTCTGTTTGCTGATCTGTAAAATATGCTCGATGAAAAAACCCAACACCCGGTCGGTTTCCTGGGCAAACTCCTGAAAGCTTAATCCATTATCCTTTTTGGAATCCGATTGATCCAGATCGCTGACCAATGAATGCACGACGACCGATTGCCCGGATGTCAGCTGATGCAAATTGCTAAAACTCTGTCCCATCGTATGAACGGCATCGGCCACGATGACCTTCAACTGTTGCAATTCGTCATTGAATTGCAACAATTCTGCTCCAACACAATCGCTCAGCCCACCGACATAGCGATCTATCGCCTGATTCAAACGTTCTTCCGCCGCCTTTCGATCCGCCGAGACGCCCTCTCCTCTTTGCATGGTATGTTGAGCCGTGTAGGCTTTATACCCCCACAGCAGTGCCATCAGCGGCGCCGACAACCAAACGATCTCGGTGGTCAGCACCAGAGGCGACAACAGCGTCGCCAGCGTAAAAAGCAGTAACCCGATATTTTCTATTAAAAATTTAACCATATTCATCCATTCATTAAGGCGATAATTTGTCCGGCTATCTTGTCCAACGGCAATACGTGATGCGCGGCCCCCTGTTTGTAGGCTTCGCCGGGCATGCCCCACACTATGCTGGTGGCTTCATCCTGAACGATATTGACCGCTCCGGCTTCACGCATCCTGACCATGGCTTTGGCACCGTCCGCGCCCATCCCCGTCAACATCACGCCAATGGCGTTTTTTCCCACATTGTCGGCCATCGATTCAAACAACACCTCGACCGAGGGTTTATGCCGATTCACCGACGGACCGTCATCCAAACGGCAGATATAACGGGCACCGTCGCGGGCCACCTGCAGATGTTTATCCCCCGGCGCGATATAGATATTACCCGGCAATATCAATTGGCCATCGCTGGCGATACAGGCTTTCATTTCCGAAACACCCCCGACATGCCGGGCAAACGATTCGCTGAAGGCAAGCGGTAGATGTTGCGTGACCACCATCGCCGGCGCGTTTGCCGGCAGCATCCTAGCGAGAATCTTCACGGCTTCGGTACCTCCGGTCGACGAACCGACGGCAATGACTTTATCGGTAGTCTTGAAATGCTTTTTAATTCCTGACTGGGGAGCGACCGAATGGCCTGCGCTGGGCGGCGCAGCATCCAGCGCCTTGACCTTTGCCTTGGCGGCCATCCTGACTTTTTCGATGATTTCGTCGGCATACTCCTGCAAGCGGCTAGCGACGTCAGCCTTGGGCTTGGTAACGAAATCCACCGCGCCCAAGGCCAGGGCATCGAGCGTCACATCGGCACCCGTGGCGGTCAAGGTCGAAATCATCACAACCGGCATGGGCCTAAGGCGCATCAGGTTGCGTAAAAAGGTCAATCCGTCCATGCGCGGCATTTCCACATCCAGCGTCAAGACATCAGGATTCAAGGCTTTGATCTTATCCCTGGCGATCAAAGGATCGCTGGCCGTGCCGACCACTTCGATATCTCCGGCGGTTTCGAATATCCCGGTCAGCATTTGCCGAATCAACGCCGAGTCGTCAACAATTAACAGTTTAATCTTTTTCACTAAGTTCCTAAAACAATTCTATGCTGCCTTCGAGCGACACATCTTTGATTTGCGAGCAGTATTGATTCTCCCGCAATACGATGGTTTCATTATGCAGGTCTTTGATTTTTTTCATTCGGACCCGACCGGTCCGGGGGTAAAAATTAACCTTTCTCGGGTAAATATCGCCCAAGTCGTGGGAGATCAACTTCAAGGCCTCCATATCGACGTAATTCAAGACAAAATCGATATTTCTTAAACCAACGTCGCTGAGCGTCGCGACGATTTTACCGCCTCCGAACAACTTCACTTCCAGATTTTTGCGTTTGCCGCCATGGTGCAAAATGGTATTGATCAAGTGCTCCATCGCGTAATTGCCGTAGCGCATGGCCGTACCGACGATGGCCTCGTCCCTGGAATTCAACCGCGCCTGGGTCGTTTGCGGCAACATGAAATGATTCATACCGCCGATGCCGGTGACCGTATCCCGAATACAAGCGGACACGCAGGACCCCAATACCGTGGTGATCATCTCGTCTTCCATCGTGACATAATATTCGCCCGGCAACAATTTGGCGGCAACGATGGCGTTTTCCGCATCCCAATAGCGATTGACGTTTTCGAAGCCGGGGATACAAGGCTTGGCAATCTCGTTTGGCTGCGTCATATCGTCGTCTTTTGATAGATAGTATTACGAATCAACGAAAATGGCGTATCGGTTTGGTGCAGCGATTCGGAATGGCCGATAAACAAAAGTCCTTTTTCCCGCAACAATCCGGCATAACGGCTTACCAAACGGGTTTTGGTTTCCTTATCGAAATAGATCAACACATTCCGGCAAAAAATAAAATCGAACGGCCCGCGCATAGGCCAATCCTGCATCAAATTCAACTGGTTAAAGTGAATGATACCGCGCAATTCGGCTTTGACCCTGACCTTGTTATGTTGCGAACCCACGCCTCTTTGAAACCAGCGATGCAGCCGCGGCTCGCCTATCGTTCCTATCCTATCCACGGGATATACGCCTTCGGCCGCGGCTTTCAACACATTGGTGTCCAGATCGGTGGCCAGCAACTTGACGTCCCAGCCCGCGGGTACGTTTTCCAATAGGGTCATCGCGATGGAATAAGGCTCTTCCCCGGTAGAACAACCGGCCGACCAGCCCCTGATTTGCCGGCGTCCTCTGTTTTTCTCGACCAGTTCGGGCAACAAAACCTGGCTCAAATACTCGAAGTGATGGCTTTCTCTGAAAAACGAGGTCAGATTCGTCGTCACCGCATTGATGAATTCGGTGAATTCCTGATCCTGATGGCTTTGCAAATAGTCGCAATATTGTTTGAAACGGTTGAAGCCCAGTAACCTGACCCGTTTCGACAATCGGGAATAGAACATATCGAATTTGTCATCCGGCACCAGAATACCCGAATGCTGGTTGGATATTCGCCGCAAGAAATTGAAGTCTTCCAGGGTATATTCGAACTCGCGCTCTTTTTCTTTCACAGCCGCCTTCTAATGCCGTTAGCCAGAATATTCATCGTCGCCATTGCCGATTTAAAAAAAGCCCGCGGCGGCCTGATCGACCTCCAACATTTCCGCCAGCCCCAAAAGTTCCGCCGCCTCCATGAAGCGCTCGGATGGGAAATCGATAGTCACCTGTTTTTGCAGGTTAATGGCCGTTTGTTTCAACACCAGCAATAATTGCAGCGTTGCCGTATCTATCATCGTGACGGCAGAGGCATCGATATCGATCTTGTTGCCGTGATTCAGGGCATGCAGCAGATGCTCATGTAATTCAGCGACATTCTGTATCGTTTGCACCGAATCCAATACTATCTGCTGCGCGCGCTCCGAGCCGGCCGAGACTGTCTGATCGACAAACGCCGGCTCGTCCTCGCAAACGTCGTCCGGGTCCGCAGTTACCACTTCGGCCTCCGGGTACTGCTCTTCATCGCCATTCGTCGCAAACGATTCGGTTGCCGCCGAAGAGGTATCCTGTTCTTGTTCGGAGGTCTCATGCAACCAGGCCAAGGGATCGTATCCAATCAAACTTTCGTCTTCGTTTTCTGCCATCACATTACCCTTCCTGCTAAAAAGTCGGCCGCTAACGCCTCGAAATCTTGCGCCGAGCGCCAGCCGGAGCGATATTCGAATATCGTCTTGCCAAAACTCGGGCACTCTGCCAATGCGGCGGTCTCCCGGATAGGCGTGGCCAAAATTTGCCCCGGAAAATATTTTTTGATCGTGTCCAAAACATCCCTGGAAAGCCTGCGCGCGGGATTGTAACGGGACATGACCAATTGCAAGCGGTATTTCTTGTTTAATGCCGTTTCGAATTTTTTGAGCGTTCCCATCAGATGCGACAAGCCCTGCAGCGCCAGAAAATCGCTGGTCATCGGCACCAGTAATTCGTCGGTCGCAAGCAGCGCGTTGGCAACCAGTATTCCCGAGGAGGGCGGACAGTCTATGAATATAAAATCCTGATCGCTGTCGTTCGCCTTCAATGCCTTACGCAACAAATCGCCGCGGTGAGAAGCGCCTTTGCTCAATTGCTCGATTTCCTGCAATCGAGGGCCGGCCGCAACCAAATGCAAATTTTCCCTAACCGGCAACAACTGCTGCGCCAAGGTGCTATGCCCAAACAGGACTTGATCTATTCCGGCCTGCTGACTGTCCACCATACCCAATGCGACGGCCAAATGACATTGCGGGTCCAGATCGATGACGATCACCTTTTTACCCATCCTTGCCAAGGCATGGGTCAGATTGGCGGAAGTCGTGGTTTTACCTACACCGCCTTTTTGGTTTAGAACGGCAACGATCCTGGGCCTCATTTCCAATCGGTCGCCGCCGGCAATTCGGCGATCTGAGCGAACTCGTCGGGATTCAATAACTTGTCGACATCCAGCAACATCACCATGTTTTTCTTGCCGACATACATGCCGCGGATATAACGGGTATCGATTTTGGCGCCGAGATTCGGGGAGGTTTTGATATCGCCGGGCTTGATGTCCAAAACGTCGGATACGGCATCGGCGACGATACCCATCACGGTGCTTCCGGTACTTTCGGTTTGGACGCTCATGACGATGACCACCGTGACCGGCGTATATTCGACCCTTTCCATGTGAAAACGCACGCGCAAATCGATAATGGGTACGATGGAGCCGCGCAAATTCAAAGCACCTTTGACGTACTCCGGAGTATTGGGAATTTTCCTCACCGCCTCCCAGCCCCTTATTTCCTGAACCTTCAAAATCTCGACGCCATAAGCGTCGCCTGCCAACTCAAAAGTCAGGAACTGTTCGAACTGTATTTCGGACTGGGTATCGATACTCATAAGGAACTCGCTAAGAAATATGCACAAAATAACTTCTCGAAACAATAATCGTCGTGAAGGTTCGGTGTCTCGCTTGACAGGACGCCGTCAATACATCCTTGTAGGCTTGGGCGGCTATCCCTGCCGCCGACACCTGTCAATCGAGCCACCGCCCCCCCCTACAACTTATTTCATGTTCTTTCCTAAATTAAATCCCCTATTGAACAAGGGACCGTAGGATGGGCTGACGTCAGGAAGCTCATCATTCGAACTGCACGAGCTGAGCTTGCGCCTAGCCCTAGGCCGATTCAACCCAAAAAAATCGGGATGTTATTTTTGGCCAAATCCTAAGTTCCCGATACTCAAAAATCCTGCCATTCTTCGTCGCTGGCTACACTCTTGTAGCCAGCCGACGCCGACGTAGCCACGGGTCTTGGCGCAGCTACCGCTCTTACGACGCTGCTGGCATCGCCGCCTACCCGACTACTCGGCTTATGGCTTTCGTTACCGAGTTTGAAGAACGACAGCAATTCAACCATATTGGTGGACAAATCGCTCATCGAAACGCTGGCGGCCGATGCCTCTTCCGCCAACGCCGCATTTTGCTGGGTGATTTCGTCCATCTGCGATACGGCCTGATTGACCTGGGCAATGCCGGCCGATTGCTCGACGCTGGCGTCGGCTATCGCGGCGACGATATCGCCCACTTTTTTGACGCCGGCCACGATTTCGCTGAGGGCGATACCGGTTTGATTGACGAATTCGCTGCCGGCCCGGACTTTCTGCACGCTGCTCTGTATCAGGTCCTTACTCTCGCGAGCCGCAGTGGCGCTGCGTTGCGCCAGATTCCTGACCTCGGTAGCCACCACCGAAAAGCCGCGGCCTTGTTCCCCGGCCCGGGCGGCTTCCACCGACGCATTCAAGGCCAGAAGATTGGTCTGAAAGGCAATTTCGTCGATGACGCCGATGATATCGGCAATCTTGTTGCTGCTGGCGTTGATTTCCTGCATGGCCGATACCGCCGCATGCACGACGGTCCCGCCCTTTTCCGCCAATTCCCTGGCGTTGCTGGCCAGCAGATTGGCTTGCTGCGCATTGTCGGCGTTATTTTTTACGGTAGCGGTCAGCTCTTCCATGCTGGCGGCGGTTTCTTCCAGGTTTGCGGCCTGCTGCTCGGCGCGTTGCGATAAATTGTTGTTACCGCTGGCGATTTCCTGGGAAGAATTATTGATGAAGCTGGCCGACTCGGCCACCTGCCCGAAGATTTCGCTGAGCTTATCTATCGTGGCATTAATGTCGTTTTTGCAATTCAGGTAAACGCCTTGGTAATCGTTGGTGATGCGATTGGTCAAATCGCCTTCGGCCATGCTTTCCATCGTGCTGCCGATATCGTTGAACACCCGTTCTATGACATCCGTCAGTTCATTGATGCCTTCGCTGAGCTTGGCGAAAAATCCCTGTTTGTCCGCCAAGGAGATGCGCTTATCCAGGCGACCGACCTTGACGCTATCGACGATCTCTTCGATTTCCTGTTCGACCTTGACTTCGCGGGTTCTGTCCAGCCATTCAGCCGCATAACCGATGCGTTCGCCTTCGTCGTTTTTGACTGGCGTCACCACGACGTTCATATGCCGGCCCCCCACCACCAATTCCGAGCTGTAAGAAGCCGTCAAATTGGCCAACATGCCGCGCTGGTGCGCCGGATTTTTATGAAATTGATCGACATTGGCGCCTAGTAGCTTGGCGGCATCGAAATTCGGCAATTGGGTGCGGATATCGGCCTCCGCATTTGCGAACATTTCCCGGACGGTGTTGTTCATGTAGATGATTTCAAAGTCGTTATTGGCCACCATCACGCAGGACTGCACGTTATCCAGCGCCTGTCTGATGCGCGTCGCCTCGGCCGCCACCTGTTTGGAATAGGCCAAATCGGCATTCAGCTTGACCTGCATGCTATACAAGGCGCGCCTGAAATCGCCGATTACGTCGCCGCGATCCAGATCCAACGTGTTTCTGAATTTTTCATCGGCCAGGCGATAACACACGTTCAAGGCTTGTTCCAGGCTGGAGTTTGTGGTCTCGAACAAGCGATAAGCCAAAAGCGTTCCCAGTAATAACGAAATGGAACATACAGACAGTTCCAGCCATTGCTGCAACTGGAAATGCGAATAAACGGGAGCCAGTATAGGCAGCGCCAATAGCAAATACACCAAAGCAAACTTTTTGCCCAAACTGATATCGGCGGCTTTTTTTATCAAGGCGGCAAAACCGGTGGGCCTGAGCGTTGCCTTGTTGGCATTGAGTTTGGCATACAAGGCATCCGCCTGCGATATTTGCTCGCGCGACGGCGCGTAACGAACCGACAGGTATTCTTGCACCTTCCCGTTTTTATAGACCGGCGTTACATTGGCTTCTACCCAATAGAAATCGCCTGATTTGGTACGATTCTTGACTGGCGCGCTCCAAGGCTTACCAGCCTTCAAATTGTTCCACAAATCCTCGAATGCGGCCGGCGGCATATCGGGATGGCGAACGATATTATGATTGGCGCCTACCAACTCCTCTTTGCTAAAACCGCTGATTTCGATGAAGGCTTCGTTGGCATAGGTAATGACGCCTTTCAAATTAGTACGCGTTACCAGCAAGGTACCCGGCTTCATCATCACTTCGCGATCAGTCACTGGATGATTGATTTTCATTGCAAATCCTCCGTCAAAACCCGGCCAGTTCTATGTGTTTTTTCAACTTTCATCGTCATCGTCCACGCCATCTAATTTGAGTAATTTGTCCACGTCCAACAGCATCACCATGCGCTGGTTCACCGAGACCAAACCGCTGATGAACTCGGTACTGACTTTTGCGCCGAAATCGGGCGCACTCTGGATATTTTTTTTATCGACGTCGATCACGTCCGATACGGCATCGACCACCACGCCCATCACCCGGGTCTTATCGCCGACATGGGCCTGCAAGACCACCACCACGGTCACCGGCGTATATTGGCTGCACCCCAAAGCGAAACGCTCCCGCAGGTCGATAATCGGAACAATCGCGCCGCGCAAATTCACCACGCCTTTTTCGTAGGAAGGCACATTCGGAATGCGCGAAACAGGTTCCCAGCTGCGGATTTCCTGTACCCGCAAAATATCCACGCCGTATTCTTCCCTTCCCAGAGTAAAACTCAAGAATTGAGCACTGGAGGCTTGCGGCTTTTTCCCCGGTTGTTCCGCTTCGTTGCTTTCGGCTGTTTGCGACATAAGAGCCTGTTGGTTACTGGTTGGCCAGGCGTACCAAGCCTGGTATATCGAGAATCAATGCGACCGAACCGTCGCCCAATATCGTGGCGCCGGAAACGCCTTCCACCCGGCGATAGTTGGCCTCCAGGGACTTGATGACCACTTGCTGTTGCCCCAATAAATCGTCGACAAACAAACCGCAACGCACGCCTTGCCCCTCGACCACCACCAACAGGCCTTCGGTCAGCTTGGTATGTCTGACGCTGGGAACGTTGAATATCTCGTGCATGCGTATGATAGGCAGATATTGCCCGCGCAGCAGGAAAGTCTCGCCCTTGCCGACCACCCGATTGACCCTGTCTTCCTTGATGTTCAAGGATTCGATGATGGCGCCCAGCGGCACGATATAGGTTTCGTCGCCAACCGCCACCGACTGGCCGTCCAAAATGGCCAGGGTCAGCGGAAGATGTATCGAAATCGTAGAGCCCTTGCCCAAGGTAGAGATGATATCGATATTGCCGCCCAAAGCCTGAATATTGCGGCGCACCACATCCATGCCGACCCCCCGGCCGGAAATGTCGGTCAATTTTTCGGCTGTCGAAAAACCCGGCATGAAAATCAATTCGTAGGTCTGTTTGTCGCTCAATATCGCGTCGGCGTCTATCAGGCCTTTTTCGACGGCCTTGGCCCTGAGTCTGTCTTTGTCCAAGCCTTTACCGTCGTCGCTGACTTCGATGACGATATTGCCGCCGCGATGATAAGCCTCCAACGTAACGGTGCCGGTTTCCGGCTTGCCGGCGGCGATGCGCACGTCGGGCATCTCTATGCCGTGGTCCAGACTGTTTCTGACCAAATGCACCAAAGGATCGCTGAGCAACTCGACGACGGTCTTGTCGACTTCGGTATGCTCGCCCACCAGTTTCAACTCGATCTTTTTCCCCAGCTTGCTGCTCAGATCGTGCGCCAGGCGCGGAAAACGGCTAAAGACGAAGCTGATGGGCAACATGCGGATGTTCATGACGCTTTCTTGCAACTCGCGCGTGTGGCGCTCCAGTTGCGACAGGCCGTTTTTCAGTTGATCGAGCTTGCTCAACTCGAAATGCTCACCGATCAGGCTCAACATGGATTGGGTGATCACCAATTCGCCGACCATGTTGATCAAGGTATCGATCTTAGCGGTATCGACGCGGATGGAGCTGGAGCCTTTGGCCGCAGCCTTGGCCTCGTCCTTTTTGACTTCGGTAGCTGTTGTTCGAGCATGGACGGGACGGGGCGCCGCCGATTCGACTGGCACCTCGTTTGGGCCGCCAGATTCAGGCGCAGAGGGCTCGGAATCGAACCGCGGCAATTCGACAAACACAGGCTGCTTTGCCAAATCGCAGTCTTCCTCGACCCAATCGAAAATCTCGTCGATGTCGCTTGCCGGCACTTGGCCTCGCAAATCCAGTTTCCACGAAAGATGACATTCTTCGGGATCGAGTTGATAAAGATCGGGAAGACCTCGCAAATCCGCAGTGACCGTCAAATCACCTAAGGTCGCCAGTTCCCGCAACATCCTGACGGGTTCGTTGCCGGTTTTCAGCAGGTTCAAATGCGGACTAAACGCAATCGTCCAACCGGCAATTTCCGGCGAAGCTGGTGCTATCGCTGCCGCCTCGGCTTTTACCGGCGGTGGCGAACTGCTGTCACCGTCAGTAGACCTGTTATGTAACTCGTCATCCAAGGCCGACTGATGAGCGGCGACGCCCTGCCGGTCAACCTCTTTGCCGCCTTGAATGGCTTGCAGCATCTCCCGCAAGCAATCGACGGAACCCAACAAGACATTGACAGCTTGCTGGGTGACCTTACGCCGCCCGTCGCGCATCTCGTCCAGCAAGGTTTCCATGACATGGGTAAAATCGGAAACGGCGCTAAATCCGAAAGTGCCGCTACCGCCCTTTATCGAGTGAGCCGCCCGAAAAATCGTGTTGATTTCATCGGCGTCCACATCACCCATATCGAGATTGAGCAGTCCGGACTCCATTGCATCCAGGCCTTCGAAACTTTCCTCGAAGAAGACCTGATGAAATTGCGCCATATCGATAGCCATAGCCCCCCTACCCGCGCATCGAATTTTTGACTGACGGCAAGCGCTTAGCCCATGACTTTTTGTATGGTCTTCAACAACTGATCGGGATTGAAGGGTTTGACTATCCATCCCGTAGCGCCGGCATCCTTGCCCTGCTGCTTCTTATCCATGCCGGATTCCGTAGTCAGCATCAACATTGGCGTGAATTTATAATTGGGCAAGGCCCGCAAATCCTTGATCAGCTGAATGCCATCCTTGTTGGGCATGTTAACGTCGGTCACGATGCAATCGAATGTTTGGGCCTTGGCTTTATTCAAGCCGTCAACCCCATCGACCGCCTCGACCACGTTGTATCCCGCTCCTTTCAACGTAAAGGACACCATTTGTCTCATGGATGCAGAATCATCGACTGCAAGAATCGTTGCCACTGTTAACTCCTAATATGCTTAAACAATAAGACAGAATAGTACCTGAATCACGCATAAAGCGGAACTCTTCTGATTTCTGGTTACATCTGTCAGCTACCAACTTAAGCCGGGACAGATAGAGGTTAAGCCTCCCTCTGTGTCCCGTTTTGAACGAGTAGTCCATCTGACCGCCGTGAAAATTCATTTGGACCTATGTTTGCAAACCGCTTATCTACCCCAACAATACTCTACCGTCTCAGTCCCTGTTTCGGTTTTCTCTCCATTTTGGTTGATTC
>JAQTYP010000065.1 GCA_028688235.1 Methylomonas sp. | reverse complement strand
CCCATTGAGCAAGGTGTTTGTGACCCACGAAGCGCGCGGTAACCGCTCGCTGTTGGCTAAATCCTGCCAAATCACCACAATGAGCGTGGACGAAAATTTCGGTCAGGCCAAGGTCGAAGACGGTGGGGCGGGGCTGATCATCTCGGTGCGCGCAACGACGCCCAACGACTTCACGCAAGGCGACAGTGCCTTGATCTACGATTACGACGCGGATAAAAATCTTTATTTCATCAGCAAACTCGACTGACCTGGAGCAGCCATGGAAATCATCATAACCATAACCGCAGTCGCGTCGGTCATCCTGATCGGCGCGCTGATCGTCTTTGCCTCGATGTATCGCAAGGTCGATCAGGGGCAGGCGATGATAGTCAATACCTTGAGCAGCGAGCCCAAGGTCACCTTTACCGGCAGCCTGGTCATTCCGGTGCTGCACCGGGTCGAAAAAATGGCCATTTCGCTGAAAACGGTGGAAATCAACCGCCGTGGCGGCGAAGGCCTGATTTGCAAGGACAATATCCGTGCCGACATCGTCGTGACCTTCTTCGTCAGGGTCAACAAGACCCGAGAAGACGTGCTGAAAGTTGCCCAGGCCATAGGCTGCGAGCGCGCTTCCGATCAGAAGACCATAGAAGAACTGTTCAACGCCAAATTTTCCGAAGCCTTGAAAACGGTCGGCAAGCGCATGGACTTCGAGGACTTGTACCGCGAACGCAATCATTTTCGTGACCAAATCATTCAGGTCATCGGTCAGGATTTGAACGGCTACGTGTTGGAAGACGCCGCGATCGATTATCTGGAACAAACCCCGATGCATCAGCTGGACGCCAACAACATCCTCGATGCCCAGGGCATACGCAAGATCACCGAATTGACGGCGATACAACACGTCCGCACCAACGAACTGCAACGCGACGAGCAAATGCAGATCAAGAAAAAGGACGTCGAAACCCAGGAAAAGCTGCTGGAGCTGGAGCGCCAACAAGCCGATGCCGAGTCCAAACAAAAGCGGGAAATCGCCACCGTTCAAGCCCGGGAGAAGGCCGAGACCGAAAAAGTTGTCGCCGAGGAACATACCAAGGAGCAACGTGCCCGCATCGTGGCCGAGCAAACCATAGGTATAGACAACGAGAACAAACAACGGGAAATCGAAGTCGCCGAAAAAAACCGGGAGCGGGCCATCGCGATCGAAACCGAGAAAGTCGAGCGCGTGCGCCAGTTGGAAATCATAGATAGGGAAAAAGAAGTCGAATTGCAACGCATCGCCAAGGAAAAAGCCTTGGAGGAACAAAAGAAGGAAATCGCCGAGGTGATACGTGCGCGCATCGCCGTCGAAAAACATGTGGCCGAAGAAGAAGAACGCATCAAGGAATTACGCGAAGTCTCGGAAGCCGACCGCAAACGCCAGGCGATCGTGATTGCCGCCGAAGCCGAAGCACAGGAAAGCCTGGTTAAGGACGTCAAGGCCGCCGAAGCCGCCGAACAAAGTGCTCAATTCAAGGCTAAGGAAACCCTGGTGCTGGCCGGTGCCGAATTCGAAGCCGCGGAAAAACAGGCGCAAGCCAAAATCCGGCTGGCCGAAGGCGTACAGGCCGAACAAGCCGCGCAAGGACTGGCCGAAGCCAAAGTGCTGCGCGAGCGCATGGCGGCTCAGGCCCAAGGCGACGAGGCGGTCGGCATGGCCCAGGTGCGGATCAAGAACGCCGATGCCGATTCGGAAGAAAAGCAAGCCATGGTGGCCGTCAAGATCAAGATTGCCGAGGCCGAAGCGATAGAGCGCCGGGGCCAGGCCGAAGCGGACGCCGTGCGTCAGCATTACCAGGCCGAGGCCGACGGCTTGAAAAGCAAATTCGCCGCGATGGCCAGCATGGACGAAAAAACCCGCAGCCACGAAGAATTCCGCTTGCGCGTCGATACCGCCCATACCGAAACCATGGCCGGCATAGAAGCCGCCCGCGAAGCGGCCACGCTGAATGCCGGCGTGTTCGGCGAGGCGGTCAAGCAGGCCAATATCGACATCGTCGGCGGCGACGGCGAATTCTTCGACCGTTATATGAAGGCCTTGTCGGTCGGCAAGGCGATAGACGGCGCGGTGTATAAAAGCGATTTGCTGAAAGCGACCTTCGAAGACCATTTGAGCGGCAAGGCCAATTTGTTGGAGGACGTCAAGCAAATCGCCGCCAATCTTGGCAGCGACGACTTGCAAAATCTGTCCGTCTCGGCTTTTTTGAACAAACTGATGCAGCAAGGCAGCAGCGAAGACAAGGCCAAGCTAAGGGCGTTGTTGGAGCAGTTGGGGCGTTGATGGCTGTTTAAACGCCTAAAAATTGTAGTCTGTCCGCCAAACTCACGAGATAAAGCCGTTTGTTGCGCTGATTTTTCCAGGATAACGGGATACCTATGAATTGTCCGACTTGTAAAACCCTGAGATTAAAGCCTATTAAGTTGGACCACGATCTGCCGGCCGAAGGCTGCGAGCAGTGCCAGGGCGCTTTGGTGTCCTTGCTCGGTTACCGAATCTGGCTGGAACGACATCCGGTCGAGTCGCAACTGGCGGCCGACCGCCAATCCGCCGGCCGCGTGGAATCCGAGGATACGGGCCATGCATTGATTTGCCCCAAATGCGCCGGGTTGATGAGCAAATACCGCATCGCCGCCGAAACCGAAAACAAGATAGACCTGTGCGTGCGTTGTAACGAAGTCTGGCTGGATAACGGCGAATGGGCGTTGATCAAGTCTCTTGAATTGGCCGACAAACTACCGCGGATTTTCTACGACAGCTGGCAAAAGCAAATCCGCCACAATCACAGTCAGGCCCTGAGGGAACAGAAGTTCAAAGAGCTGCTGGGCGACGATTACGACGAAATCGCGCGGATCAAGGCTTGGATCGAGGGTCACCCACAACGCCGGACCTTGCTGGATTTCTTGAATAGCTATTAATTCGCCGCAAACCCTGAAACCGATGACTGAAGAAGCCTTAACAGACACAGAACAAGCCGTCTCCGAAGGCGAGGCTTTCGAGGTCATACGCAAGCGCCTGGAGCGGCGGGGCCAGGCCTTGCAGGCCAAGATAGACAGTCTGAACGCCTCGCGCGCCGCGGAGTTCGGTCAAACCGAGCTGAAGATCATGGGCCGGGTCAGGGTGCGCACCGAAAACAACTGTGTGCCGCGCGACATGGTCCGGGTAGGCCGGCATTTGATGCTGTTTGGGTACAACGTGTTTCTGGGCCTGAAGCAGGAAACCCAGGTCGGGGACGTATTCGGCTTATACAAGCTGGTCGAAACCGAAGATGGGCTGGATGTCGAGCCGCAAAATCCGGAACACGGTTTTTTGCAAGAGGCAAGCTTTGTCGCCGACTTCCAGGAGCTTTACCGATATTATAAAAATACCCGCTTACTGTCGTTGCACGTCAGCGCCGAAAGGCTGTTGGCGGTATTTCAGATCGGCCTGAAACTGGAAGACATCCGGGTATTTCGTTGGCAAATCGAAGACGACAGTATCAGCTATATCGACAATCGCGGCGAGCGCGACCTGCCCAGGCATCCGGCCCACGATTTCGAATGGACGCCTACCCGCCGGGAAGACCATGTGGCCGGCAAACACCCGCATGTCAGCATACTGGATCAGGTCTTCGTCGAGACCGTCGGCGGCGATTTGACCGTCAAGGTCGAGAACAACACCGAAGACGGCTTGGGCATTTACCGGGAACCGGTCGAGGATCAACATCAATCCCTGGCCGACGCCGATATCGCCTACGCCAAACTGGGCACGGTGATCTTGTTGAAAATCCGCCCGTACCGTGAGAGCGATTATCGCTATCTGGTATTCAATACCCTGACTCAATCGGTCGATCGTATCGATGCCATCGGTTTTTCCTGCGTGCAACTGCCGGAAGACCATGGTCTGATCTTTCCGGGCGGTTATTATTTACAAAACGGCGAAACCAAAGTTTTCGAAAACCTGCCGTCCGGCCTGAGTTTCGCCGGCGCGCGCCGCTCGCCGAACGGCGAAGACGTGCTATACCGCTTTTACGGAGCGGAAGCCGGCGTCAGCGTGTTGTTTTCCTACAATTTAATTGGCAAGAGCCTGCAAAATCCCATCGTCGCCCACGGCGTTTGCCTGTTCAACGACGGCCGTTTGCTGGTGTTCCGCGACGACAACAAGGAAGCCAGCCGCATCCATGCCATGCAGATCTGGGAAACCCCGTATTTTCACGAGGAATTTCTGCGGCAACAACCCGCCAGCCAGTCGTTCTTCGGCAAGATAGGCAATGCCGAACTGGTCAGAGGCATTTCCGACGGCTACAGCCTGATTCGAGCGATACAGGAAAAACGTCCGAATGTCGCGCATTACGAAGCCTTGATCGCGGCCGGCCAACGCCTGTTCGACGCTTACCATTGGCTGGAAGCCGACGAAGTCGGCGCCATTGGCGACGATATCCGCCAGATCGTCGCCACTGCCGAATTGGTGCTGGACGAGTTCGAAAAGGTCGAAAGCATACGCCAGCAAGCCAACCAAGCCCTGGCCGACGCCGAGAGTCGCCAGCTCAACCTGCTGCAAAATCTCTATGTCGACAGTTGGACGGCGCCGGGGGAATTCGTCCAAGCCCTGGGCGCGATGCACCAGCAACAGGGACGCCTGGCGACGATCAAGGAATTACGCCATATCGATCAAGCCAGGGTGCAAGCCTTACAGGACAGATTGGCCACGGAACTGGAAAGCCTGGGCCGGGCTACCGTGGTTTTTTTGAGTGGCGCGGCCGCCTTGCAGCCTTTCCGCGCCAGTCTGGCCGAGCAACAAACGCGCCTGGAAAAATGCCAAAGCACCGCCGAGATCCAGCCCTTGCTCGACGAACTGGAAAAGATGGGGCAAAACCTGGACTTGCTGAATAGCACGCTGGCCGGCCTAGAGGTCGAAGACCCTCAGGTTCGCACCGGCATCCTCGAAGCCCTGTCCGAAATCTACGCCAACCTGAATCAGCTCAAGGCCGAAGCCCGGCACAAGCGCAAGAGCTTTCGTTCCGGAGAGGCCGTCGCCGAATTCGCCGCCCAATTCAAACTGTTTGCGCAAAGCATAGGCAGCGCGCTGGAATCGGTCGAAACCCCACAGCAATGCGACGATCAATTGGCCCGTTTGTCGACGCAACTGGAAGAGCTGGAAAGCCGCTTCGCCGATTTCGACGAGTTTCTGGCCGACATCGTTCAGCAGCGCGAGCAGTTGTTCGAGAGCTTTCAATCGCGCAAACAGGTGCTGCTGGACGAAAGACAGCGCCGCGTGCAGAACATTGCTGCGGCAGCCGACCGCCTGTTCGGCAGTATAGAGCGCAGGCTGCAAAGTTTCGATCGGGCCGATGCGTTGAACGGCTTTCTGGCTGCCGACCCGATGGTGCTGAAACTTAGGCAGCTTATCGGCCAGTTACAGGCATTGGAGGCCTCGGTAGGGGCCGACGACGCCCAAGCCCGCTTGAAAGCCATGCAGGATCAGGCTATACGCGCCTTGCGAGACCGGCAGGACATCTTCGAGGAGGGCGGCACGCTGATCAAGCTGGGTAAGCATAAATTCAGCGTCAATACCCAGCCTCTGGATCTGACCTTGATCAAGCGCCAGGAACAACTGGTCTGGCATTTGGTTGGTACCGATTACTACGCGCCGGCCGACTATCCGCAACTCGTGGCACTGAAGGATTATTGGAGTCAGGCACTGGTTTCCGAAACCGCAGAGGTTTACCGGGCCGAATATTTGGCGGCCTCGCTATTGCATGCCGCCGAACAGGGGCTGGAGGCGTTGAGTCTGGATCGTTTACATGCGGCGCTGCTGGGGCAGGACGAACTTATTGGGATTGTGCGCCGGTATGCCGGCCCCCGCTATCAGGAAGGTTACGACAAAGGCATACACGACGCCGATGCCTGCAAGATACTGGAGCGGCTATTGCCGGCCTATCGAACCGCCGGACCGCTGCGTTATACCCCCGATACCCGCGCGCTGGCCTTGGTTTTTTGGCGTTTCGGCGCCGGCCCGCAAACACAAACCTTGCAACGGCTGGCGCAAAGCGCGGCCCTGTTGCAAAAAACCCTGGGTAGCCGCAAGGCGCATGACGACTTGATAGGGCAGCTCGCGCCGAAAATCGCGGAATTCAAGCATTTGGCCGGTTTGGCGGCCGCCGATCCGGCCGTGGCCGCCGATTATCTGTTGGCGGAGTTGGCCGCAACCTTGGTGGAATTCGTCGCCAGCCAAGCCGCCGAAACGCTGGTCAAGGCCTTGTATCAGCACCTGGATACCATAGGCCACCGGGCCGATTTCGAGCTGGCCCTGCAACAAGCCCGTGGCGCGGTGGAATGCCAGTGGCAACTGTGTTTTGTTTGGCTGAGCGGCATAAGCGAACAAAGTTCATATGCAGCCTACCAGCGCTTCGTGCCGGAAGCGGTCATGCTGATCATGGGCGGCGATCTTCGGCGCAAAATCAGCTCCGCCGGCCTGGACATTGTCGTCGACAATCTGATGGGCGAACATCCCCGCATCCAGGACAGGCGCTTGGTCTTCGGTCTGGACGAATTCGGCCAGCGCCTGCAACGACATCGCCGGTGTATCGTGCCCGGCTTTCAGCAATTTCAGGCCTTGCGGCAGGATTTGATAGCCACGGAGCGCGAGCAACTGCGCTTGGAGCGCTATCGGGCCAAACCCTTGACGTCATTCGTCCGCAACCGCTTGATAGACGAAGTTTATCTGCCGCTGGTCGGCGACAATCTGGCCAAACAGATGGGCGCGGCCGGCAGCGCCAAGCGCACCGATTTGATGGGTTTATTGTTGTTGATTTCACCGCCCGGCTACGGCAAGACCACGTTGATGGAATATATCGGCAACCGCCTGGGGCTGGTGTTCATGAAAATCGACTGCCCGGCGCTGGGTCATGGCGTGCACTCCCTGGACCCCGGTCAGGCTCCCAACGCCACGGCGGCCACGGAGCTGGAAAAACTCAATCTGGCTCTGGAAATGGGCAACAACGTCATGCTGTATCTCGACGACATTCAGCACACCCATGCCGAGTTTCTGCAAAAATTCATCTCGCTATGCGACGGCTCCAGGCGCATTGAAGGCGTCTGGCGGGGCAAGACCAAGAGCTACGACATGCGCGGCAAGAAATTCTGCGTGGTGATGGCCGGCAACCCCTATACCGAATCCGGGGAGGTCTTCAGGATTCCCGATATGCTGGCCAATCGCGCCGACATTTACAATCTGGGCGACGTGTTGAGCGGCAACGAAGCCGTATTCGCGCAAAGCTTCATCGAAAATGCCCTCACCTCCAACCCGGTTTTGCAAAGTCTGGCGATGCGCGGCATGGCCGACGTCTACCGCTTTATTCGCAGGGCACAGGGTGAAAGCGTATCCGACAACGAATTCGAACACCGCTATGCCGCCGCCGAGAGTCGGGAAATTGCCGCGATGCTGGAAAAAATGTTGAAGATTCGCGACGTGGTGTTGGCGGTCAATCGGCAATACATCTATTCGGCGGCCCAGGACGACCGCTATCGCGGCGAACCGCCTTTCAAATTGCAGGGCAGTTACCGCAACATGAACAAGATGGCCGAAAAAGTCACGGCGGTGATGAACGACGAGGAATTGCAAAATCTGATAGGCGACCATTACGCCGGCGAAGCCCAAACCCTGACCCGCGGCGCCGAGGAAAACCTGTTAAAGCTCAAGGAAATACGCGGGGTGTTGACGATGGAAGAACAGGCGCGCTGGCAAGCCATAAAGGATGAATACAGCCGGTTGCGCAAACTCGGCGACGACAACGACCCGGCGCGTCTGCTGGCGAACCAGTTGTCGCGGATAGGCGAACAACTGACCCTGGTTGCCCGCCAGCTGCAAAGCCCTTCGCCGTTGCTGGAACTTAACGATCAAATCGCCCGATTGCGCGGCCAGATCGCCGAATCGGAAACCCATGTACAAGTCGTCAACCAACCGCTGCCGGGGGTGGACGAAGTGCTGCGTAAACTGGCGGAATTGTACGAACTGTCTTTCCTGCCGGTGTTTTCGGCCATGCAGCATAAAATCAGCATGGAACAGGATACCTGGGAGCGCGTGAAATGGCTGGCCGAGGAGTTTGCCAGATTGAAACCCGTCGACAAGCCCAGGAAGCCGACTTGATGGGCGATAAGTTGCCGATTTATTTTGCCGATGGAATGATTTTGACGGAAAACGCATAACGATATGAGTAAAAAAGACCTGCCGGAAAACTGGAAAATCTCCGAGCGCAGCATACGGGCTATCCAGGTGGCCTTCGAGTTCGGCACCGGCGTATCGGAAGCCATCAGACGCGAAGCCAACAAAAACGGCCTGAGCACCTCCGATCAAATTCGCAAAATAGTGCAATTGGACGTAAAGACACCGAAACGTCCGCGGCTAACTGTGTCGTTAAACGAAGACGACTATCGAAATCTGGCGCAACGCTACGGTTTGGACGCCTTGGACAGAGCCGCGATTCGGGAGGCGATAAGGCAGGAATTGATCGATTTTGGCAACAAGCCAGCAGACGAACCGCCCACGTCGGCCCACTGAAGTCGGAATCAGGATGGCTCGATAGCCGGGAATCAATCCCGCAGGATGGCGTTGCGGCGGTCGGACTGCTTGCGTAGGCCGCCTAATATCCACATTTGATACATCGATACGCTCCACATGAATGCAAACGAAATGCCCAGTCCGAAACCGGCGATGATGACCAACCAGGCGAAATGCGGATTCAATTTGGTCAACCACCAGGAGGCGATGTCGATCAGCAGGAATAGATAAGGCATGATGACGGCCGGGTATTTCAAGTAACCGGGCACTTCGGTACTGAAACTGAAGATAATGCCGACGAACATGAATATAAAGCTGATGCCGAATAAATGGATGTGCGACAAGCGGGTGAGCGATTGAAAGGTTGCGCCTTCACTGGATTCGGATAGTTTCTGCAGGTTTTCGAATTTGGAAAAATCGGGTAATGAGCCGGAAGATTCGTTATGGCATCTGATGCAGTTTTTATCGACGACGGCCTTGATACTGGCGTTATATTCCACTTCGGCTGCGCCGTTTCGCACCCATTGAATGATTTTGAAGCGGTCTTGTTCCGGAGCGTTAAACTTCATCGAACCGTTGAGTTTGGATTCTAATACCGAGCCTGAACGGTCGCCATAATAGCTGTAAACGACGTCATCGAGTGACAAGCCGAATTTGCCGTCGGCCATGCCGTGAGTAGCCAGAATCTGAACTAGCGCCATCAGGTAACCGGCGGCGATGGTAACCAGATAACCGCTGAACAATAGCTTGATGCAAGTGCCGAAGCTGACCAGATTGGCGCCTTTATAGGCGTATTTGGCGGGGATGTTGAGTTCTTCAGACATACGATTCCAGGGTTGATTGGGAAGCGCGCCCTAAGGCGGTCCCGATTTTAATTTTAAATAGAGCAATTGTTCATCTGGACGCTATTGTCACCCCGCAGGACAAGGAGCGAGCGAGTGGCTTTTTGATGAATACTGCAATGGACAAAATAGCAAAAAAGGCGGCGACAGTCGCCTTTTCATCTTTCGCGGGTGGCAATTGTCGGCCGGTTTAGAGTTCGATGTTTGGGTAATATAAACCCAATTCCTCGACCTCCTGCTCGGTCAGACTTTCGGCGATAAAGCCGCATCAAGAACCATGTGTCGGTCGGCGAACTTTCGAGAGTTTTCCGGCGTTATTCTTCGCTCAATGGATTGATGTCTTTGCTACTCATATACGTTGATGGAGGGCTCATTCGGCATGAAAGGCAGGAACACGCCGGTTTCCATCATTCTCGTTCGATGATTTTTGCCAAAGATTTCTGAGCCGAATCCTATTGCTAAAGGAGGAGTTGTCCAATTAAAGATCTCAATGTTATTAAATGCTTGCAATAAAATTCTATAGTCGATGACCAACGAAATGTGTGGGGTTGGTTTGTCCTGGTTGTCTGTTATTGCACAGAAGTCTGTTCCCAAAGAGTGCAAGCTCGGTGATACTTCCCATATCGGTTAGGAAGGATGGATTACGCCTGGAGGGTAAATGTTTGCAGCCCTCCAGTGTCCTTCATCGCTATCTTAGGAGAAGCAGCGATGGCAATTTCTATGGCTTCATTGTTATCCCCATGGCGCAGGCGGCTGAAAGCCTTGGGCGGGGCATATCTGGGGATGTTCATCGGCTTGTTGATCACGCTGAGTTTATGGTACTGGTCCGAGCGGGCTTACGAAAATAATACCCAGGCTTATTTTGACTTTCGTGTCCGGCAGTTGCTGGAAGGTGTTGACAAGCGTCTGGAGACCTATAAGCAAGTTTTGCACGGCGCTCGTGGGCTGTTTGCCGCTTCTATTGAAGTCGATCGGGCCGAGTTTCATGAATACGTGCGCTCGTTGAATTTGGAGCAACGCTATCCGGGGATTCAGGGCGTGGGCTTTTCGTTGATTGTACCCAAGCAACAAAAAGAGGCTCACATCAAGGAAATTCGCGGCCAGGGCTTTTCGAATTATCAAATCTATCCGGAGGGCGAGCGCGAAGTTTATACCACTATTCTCTACCTCGAACCTTTTGAAGGACGCAATCTGGTTGCGTTTAGCTACGATATGTTTATGGAACCCGTGCGGCATCGAGCCATGGTTTATGCCCGCGATAACGACGCCGTCGGCATGTCGGGAAAGGTGACGCTGGTTCAGGAAATCGACGCCGATGTCCAGGCCGGATTCCTGTTGTATTTGCCGGTTTACCGAAACGGTCTGCCCCATTATGCCGAACAGGAACGCCGAACGAATATCGTCGGCTGGGTCTACGCTCCTTTCAGGATGAAGGATTTTATTCACGGCATCGGCGGTGAAAGGGCCGGGGATTTGAGTTTAATCATTTATGATGGCGATAAGGCATCTCCCGAAAGCCTGATGTACAGCGATCAATCCGAACAAACTTCGAGTCATACCCTGGTCAAGAGCCAAAAGCTGGAAATTGGCGGACATTGCTGGACATTGGTCATACACAGCGAACCGGGCTTGAAAAGCTGGCTGACCCACGACCAGTCACTGACCATCTTGATTAGCGGCGGGATATTAAGTTTTTTGCTGGGCCTGCTGTTTAGGGAATTCATCGCTCGCGGTGACGCATTGGCCTATGCGGCCGCGGCCAATCAGGACTTGCAGGAAAGCGAAGCGCGTTTTCGCTTGATGGCGGACTCCGCGCCTGTCCTGATCTGGATGACGGATGCAGGCCAGTCTGCCGTTTGGGTCAATAAACACTGGCTGGATTTTACCGGCAGAAATCTGCATCAGGAAATTGGCCGCGGATGGTTGGAGTCCGTGCATCCTTCGCACCTCGAGCTGGTGCAAAAACTGTTCGATTGGCATTTCAACGTACGTACCCC
>JAQTYP010000506.1 GCA_028688235.1 Methylomonas sp. | reverse complement strand
GCTACCGGGCCGGGAATGGCGCCCAAACTGGTATTGATTCGGGCCGCGGTAATACTCCACAACCCAAGGAACAGCACAAAGGCGATGACGGGCACGCCCATGACCAGTCCTAATTGGCGTAATTGTTGGACAGGATTTTCGCCGACGGCGATTCTGACCAGAGGCACAAACCAGGTCAAGCCGGTGATGTTGAAAAATTTGATTAGCTTGTTACTCATCGTCGTTACCTTTCGATGCTGTCTAATGTTGTGTCGCTAACGCGACGAATATTTTTAAGTCGGTTCTCGGACCGACAGCCGAGGTACTTACGCTACGAAAACCATCCGTGGTCCTGCGAAAACGAGCGGCTTCCTTCCGCTCCCCCGCGGGCCTGTTTCGCCAAAATCTGCGATGCTCGGTGCGAAATAACGGGACTTAACCCTTACTCTCAGCGCCCGTGTTTGAAAAAACTCATCAAAAAAGACACATCCCTGTATCGAATGAACTCCCTTTTCAGGGCGCCCACTAGAGTCGGTTAATCCGTCACCTTGCCGCTCGATACGGTTTGTTTGGCTTTCAGGCCGATGGCGAATTTAGTCAGATAATCATTGGGTTTAGTGGCGTCGTAGACAATTCCGTCGATGAAGCCGGCTTGCGGAGGTTTGATGCCGGTTTCTGAATCGGCCGGAAAATCACCAGCCTTACCCTTGCCCTCGGCGATCAATTCTTTGGCTGCCGCCATGTAGATGTCGGGGCGATAGACTTTTTTGGCGGTTTCCAGATACCAGTTGTCCGGTTTGAATTCGTTGATCTGGCCCCAGCGGCGCATTTGGGTCAGATACCAGATCGCGTCGCTGTAATAGGGATAGGTGGCGTTATTTCTGAAAAAAGTGTTGAAATCCGGCATGGGGCGTTTATCGCCTTTTTCGTATTCGAAGGTGCCGGTCATGCTATTGCCTATCACCTCGGCGTCGGCGCCGACGTATTGACTTTGCGCCAGCATTTCCACGGCTTCCTTGCGGTTCTTATTGTTGTCCGCGTCCAACCACATCGCAGCCCGGATCAGCGCTTTAACGACCGCCTTATGGGTGTTGGGATATTTGTCGGCCCAGGCCTGACTGACGCCGAATACTTTCTCCGGATTGTCTTTCCAGATTTCATAATCGGTCACCACCGGCACGCCTATGCCTTTAAATACGGCTTGCTGGTTCCACGGTTCACCGACGCAGTATCCGTAAATGGTGCCGGCTTCCAAGGTGGCCGGCATTTGCGGCGGCGGCGTCACCGACAACAAGGCATCGGCGTCGACTTGACCTGTGATTTCTTGCGGGGGCGCGTAATAGCCGGGCTTGATGCCGCCGGCCGCCAGCCAGTAGCGTAGTTCGTAGTTATGGGTGGAAACCGGAAATACCATGCCCATATTGAACGGCTTGCCGTCTTTCTTATATTGTTCGACTACCGGTTTCAGGAAATCGGCCTTGATTGGATGCACCGGCTTGCCGGCTTCCATCGGCACATGCGGCTTCATTTGTTTCCAGATGTCGTTGGAAACCGTGATGGCATTGCCGTTTAAGTCCATGCTAAAGGCTGTAATGACATCGGCCTTGGTACCGAAGCCGATCGCCGCCCCCAACGGCTGTCCGGCCAACATGTGGGCGCCGTCCAGTTCGCCGTTGATCACTCTGTCCAGCAATACTTTCCAGTTGGCCTGTGCCTCCAGTTGTACATACAAGCCTTCGTCTTCGAAAAAGCCTTTTTCCGCCGCCACAGCCAATGGCGCCATATCGGTGAGCTTGATGAAGCCGAATTTCAGATCTTCTTTTTCCAGCTTGCCGGCGGCCGATACATTGCGTGGAAGTGCGGAGCCCACGAGCAACAATACCGCCGACATAGCGATTAAAAATGTCTTTGGGTTCAGGGTTTGAGTGGTGGAGGTCATAGTCAATTCCTAAAAACAACAGAAAATAAAAAAGGCGTCGTCGTGTCACGGGTAAAACCCATGCACGACAGACGCCTTTGTCCGGTTTGCTCTACTGTGAGCGAAAAATCGAGCTCCTACGTTGGAGCTTTGAGTTGATTAAAGCAATCCCAATGCCAACTCTTAACTATTTTATATGATATGAAGATAATCTATATAAATCATAATGTTGAAATAAATTCTTCTTCAGGTGCGCGAATGTTTGACGTTAATATCCGCCGCATATCCCGTATCCATGCACGCAGATGAAACACAACGGCGATTTCATGCACTCCTATGGTGCGCAGAGTCCCTGAGAATCCAAGTCTATGCACACTTTTGGCCGGCTCTGCATGGCCGGCCCATTGATCGATAGTGCAATTGAAAACCATGGAAGTCACTTCAACAACTCGGCCATTGCAATGACGTTTTTAGCCATTTCTCCCAAGGAAACCTTTCTATCCATCGCCAGTTTGCGCAAGGCATGGTAGGCCTGATCTTCGCTGTAGCCTTTGGATTGACTTAAAATGCCTTTGGCTCTGTCAATCAGTTTGCGATCTTCCAATTGGTTTTTGGTTTTTTGCAACTCGTCTTTTAAGGCCTTTTGTTCGTTGAAACGGGCGATGGCGACTTCGATGATGGCTTTGACGCGCCGGGGTTCCAGACCTTCCACAATATAGGCGCTGACACCGGCCTTGATGACTTTGTTGATGGTTTCGGTCTGCTGATCTTCGGCGAACATGATCACCGGCACAGGGCACTGCTGATTGAGCGCCAGCATCATATTCAGCACGGCTTCGGTCGGACTGTAGAGATTCAATACCACCGCATCGGGCTGTAGATTTTGTACGGTCTGCAATAAATTCAGGGCCCGCAGCTTAAGCGTCGCGACTTG
>JAQTYP010000505.1 GCA_028688235.1 Methylomonas sp. | reverse complement strand
CCGACCCGCACGAGATTATCGGGTTCCAACGCCGCCCATTCGTGCGTCGTTGCATATTTCAGATGTTCCGGCATGTCTTTCATTTCCGTTTCCTGTTTTAAGCTAAAGGGGTTACCGGCAAAGAATAACCGGCTATTTTATTTTCACAACAAAAAATTGTAATCACCTAAGGGCTAAACCCTATAATTTGCGGCATTGATAGCCTTGACTCATACTTACCATGCATTTATCGCCCCGTATCGGCGGATTATCCGCGATGTTATTCAGCACCCTGGTTTTCGCCGCAGACGACGACAAACTGGCTTCGCCAGACAAATTGCCACCTTCCGATGCTGCATCCAAAACCGAATCGCATGCAAACGCCGGCATAGAAACCCAGCCCATGAAGCCCGCCAGTCGGCAACCCGAATTCAGCGCCTTCGGCAGCGTTCTGAGCCTTGAACCCTTATTGGACTTACGCCAGCAATATCTGACCGCCCAAGCCCAGCAAGACAGTGCCGCCGCCAAATACCAGGAAGCCGATTTTAATTTGAATCGAACCCGTAACCTGCATCAGCACGACATCGTATCGACCCGGCGCCTGCAGGAACAACAAGCGCAATGGAGAAACGACAAAGCCAATCTGGCCACCAGCGGGTTTCAGCAACAAACCCTGTTAGCCGCCAGCCGACTGCAGTGGGGCGACACCTTGACGAATTGGTTCACCCGGAACAGTGACAAACAAGCCGAGCAGTTGTTAAGCCAGCGCGCCCAGCTATTGGAGATCATCCTGCCCGCCCATGTTTCGCTGGGTGAAAATGTGCGGCACATAGCGGTGAACGAGCACGGCAACCGCAGTCAAGCCGTGACCGCAACGTTGATATCACCCGCCCCGCGAGTCGATCCCGTCACCCAGGGTAAGCGCTATTTTTTTAGCGTCGAAGGCGGCAATTTGCCCTTCGGCGCACATATCCATGCCTGGATTCCGACTGATGCAGCCCAGAACGCCGGCGTAATCATTCCGGAAAATGCAGTAGTCTGGCATTTAGGCCAGGCGTTGGTCTTCATCAAAACAGGGGATGGTGATTATAAAAAGCGTTTGCTGCCCGAACAAATTCAGATCGAGGGTGGCTACTTTGCAGCAACAGGCTTTGTAGCCGGCGAGGAAATAGTGACCACGGGGGCTCAAACCTTGTTATCGCAAGAGTTAAAAAAACAGATTCCCGACGAGGATGACGACTGAACCGGCTCCGGCTCATCAATAGCCAATCCAAGGCCATTACCACCGAACCACACAGGCACCGAGAGCAAAACCGCCTTAGCGAATGTCAAAAGAGCTCCCTTTTTTGCGAGTTAATTTCAAATTACCCCTTTCTTAATCTGGTTATCATTGTTATGAATTATTTTTACATGCTAGTATTCATGCCCATTACTTCAGCCATGTTTAAAGCGAAAAAACTGTGATCCCTCCAAATCCACAAAACAAGTTTAATTTTGGCCTTTTCTTCAGTGCACTTTTACTCCTCACGATTTTATTTCCGATCAAGGCTTTCGCTCTTGACCCGCGACTCCTGAATGTCACCGTTACCGACGGTATCGGTAATACCCCACTGGCCAATCTAGCCGTGGCTGTCTTACAACGCCTGGCCGACGGCAGTCTGAAAGGTATTCGTACCGCAACCACCGATGCTAACGGTCAGTTGAGTCTGGATTTACCCGGACTCGGGGTCGATACGGTGTATGTCTTGCGTACGGCAATGAAGCATGGCAGTCAGTTGGCGTATTCCCCCGATCTAAATCAAACCGGCAATTTTGCGTTCAAAGCCGGTAATGTCCGGGTTAAAACGGTCAACGGTCAATCCGGCTCCGTGCTGGGTAATCACCTGATCAGCGCCTACGCCCGCATGGCTGACGGCACCGAGGTTTATGTCAGTAATAGTAGCTCAACCACCGACGCTTCAGGCTTGGCCGACTTCGATTTGCCTGAGCTGGGCAGGGGTAAAACTTACGTCTTTAAAGCCCAAAACCCCTTCGATAGCCTCTGGAAAACCAGCCAATCGGTCACTCAAGCCGGTCTGATCAACTTCGTGATCGGCAATAAACTCCTGAATGTCACCGTTACCGACGGTATCGGTAATACCCCATTGGTCAATCAAACCGTGAATATCTTCCAGCGTCAGGCCGACGGCAGCCTGAAAAGCTTTCGTGCCGCAACCACCGATGTTAACGGTCAGTTGAGTCTGGATTTGCCCGGACTCGGGGTCGATACGGTGTATGTCTTGCGTACGGCAATGAAGCATGGCAGTCAGCTGGCGTATTCCCCCGATCTGAATCAAACCGGCAATTTTGCCTTCAAAGCCGGTAATGTCCGGGTTAAAGCGGTCAACGGTCAATCCGGCTCCGTGCGGGGTAATCACCTGATCAGCGTCTACGCCCGCATGGCTGACGGCACCGAGGTTTATGTCAGTAATAGTAGCTCAACCACCGACGCTTCAGGCTTGGCCGACTTCGATTTGCCTGAACTGGGCAGCGGTAAAACTTACGTCTTTAAAGCCCAAAACCCCTTCGATAGCCTCTGGAAAACCAGCCAATCGGTCACTCAAGCCGGTCTGATCAACTTCGTGATCGGCAATCGACTCCTGAATGTAACCGTTACCGACGGTATCGGTAATACCCCATTGACCAATCAAGCCGTGAATGTCTTACAACGCCTGGCCGACGGCAGCCTGAAAGGTATTCGTACCGCAACCACCGATGCTAACGGTCAGTTGAGTCTGGATTTACCCGGACTCGGGGTCGATACGGTGTATGTCTTGCGTACGGCAATGAAGCATGGCAGTCAGTTGGCGTATT
>JAQTYP010000064.1 GCA_028688235.1 Methylomonas sp. | reverse complement strand
AATATCTGGAACGCCGATTACGCGCAAAACAGCAAGCAAGTGACGGTGGTGGGTGCCGAATGGAACAAGGAACTGTCGCCCGGCGAATCGGCGAGCTTCGGCTTCTGCGCCGACCGTTCGGCCGTCGCCGCGATATGTAACGACCAGATCGACAATGACGGTGACGGCTTGGCCGATTATCCGGCCGATCCGGGTTGTGCTTCAGCCGACGACGGCGACGAAACCGACGCGGCACCCGGTCAGATCCATCACAGTCTGCATGTCGATTCCGATTGGGGCTCAGGCTACTGTGCGACGGTCGCGGTCAGCAATCAAGGGGCTAGCAGCCAGCAATGGGCTGTCGATCTGAACATCGAGGGCCGGGTCGACAATCTGTGGAACGGTATTTATAGCCAGTCCGGCATCGCGTTGCAGGTGCAGGGCGAGGCCTGGAATGCGGTCCTGGCCGGCGGCGCGTCGACCAGCTTTGGCTTCTGCGCCAGCCGCTAGAGAGGGAACTCGGCACAGGGAAGTGCATGGAATATTTTGGCCGGTCCCATCACAAGGACGTTCCACTCTGGGGAAGCCGGCTGCCTTAAATGGTTTTCGGGGCTTGAGGATGAGCTTTTAAAGAAAAAATGTTCATGTTCAGGCCCCATTTTTATTAGTTTTGCAATCGGTAAGTTCATATGTATCCATTTGGAGGGGAGAAATGTTAAAACACTCGTCGGCCGTTCTCGGCCTGATAATGATTCCACTGAGCCATGGTCACGCTTCATCCCGAATCTCCGGATGGGAGTACCGCGGCAACACCACGACACATTTTTCCTACTCTGATGACAGTGCTCCGGTCAAGCATAACTACTACGTCCCTGGAGAGTATCATCCACCTGTTATCGATGGATCTCCCACCGGAAACCATACCTCGGGCTATGCGGATGCGGCCACCCAGACCTTGCGGGCTTCTGCGTATTCATGGGCGCGTACAGGGCAAAACGAAACGCCTTCCAACAACGCCGAGGCGGTTATTAATTCAAGTTTCGATAAAACCCTGACCGTCAATGCCGGAAGCTCCGGTCTTTCCGTTGGCGACCCAGTTACCTTAAGACTTGCAATTAATTTCGAAGGGATTTACTCGACTCATCAGGGCTGCACTGTGATACCCTGCGTAATTACCTATGGCTATGACGTCAGTGAAGGCGGTTTTGTTAGTGTCGACGCTGGCTACCGCATTACCGACCTAAACCACTTGGGGCCGGGCAACCGCCCCGAGGTAGTGGCGAGCTTCGCGTTTCAGGCGAAAGAAATTAACGATTCTAGGAGCTGGGGCTATATAGAGCGGGTGTACGGTACAGACTACCCCTGGTGGATAGAGCAGAATGACCCCGATCACGACGGCACGAACGACACGAGGGAGGATTGGAGTTGGAGTACTAGCAGCAATGGAGTGGAAACGGCAGCCGACAGCGAGTACAACACCTATAGCGGTTCCTTCGGGAGCGTATTTTCAGGCACGGCGCCCAACCTCGTACAGACTATCGATTTTCAAACCTATGTCGGCGCTGAGCTTGCCATTTCCGCCGGCTTGGGAATCAGCACCTATGTGTATTATAAAGGAGACGCCGGAGAGAAGACTGTCTACGGCAATTACATGAACACCTTCAGCGCCGGCATCGCATCGCTGAATGTGCCCGGCATTGAGCTATCTTACAAGACGGCTGCTCCTGTTCCCGTGCCTGGGGCTGTCTGGTTGATGGGCTCAGGCCTTGCTGGTCTCCTCGGTTTGCGGCGTAATAGGAAATAGGGTGTTGTTGCGCGGTGAGGATGGCGTTTTTCGCCAATACTTGAGAGGGGCGCCGACGCCTTCCCTTATGGATGAAGAGAAACAGCATGATCGATAACATATTCGGATTGTCTGACAGCATTCGCTACGTTGCCGTCTACCGGAATGGCCAGCTCCGTTCGAAATCGAAGCTCGGCAAGTTGGGTGCCAGCAGTTCGGAGAGTGACCGATACGAGGAATTATTGGTTAACCCCACCTTGCTGAAATTGGCTTCGCAACGCGGAAACATCGACTGCGGAGGGCTCGATTACCTGCTGGTGCGTTATGGCAGTTTTTTTCAGTTCGTTCTGCCCGCAGACTGGGGGCATGTGTCGGTGTGCATAGAAGCGGACGCGGAGCCGCTAACGATCGGCGAATTAATCAACTTACAGTGCGAGAGGGAGTGCGAGGCGCGAACAAGCCGAATATATTGAATTGCTGGCCAGGCCCTCTGATTGACCGGCATGTTCCCGGTCAAACGATTTCTTCTGCGTTGTTTTTTCGGCAGGGGCGAGGTTTAGTATTCGGGGCGTGGGTTTATCGATGATCAAACGGAGGACGAATGAGCAAAAGCACGGCGACTTATTGGAATCCATTAATTCCGGATAGGCAAGACCAATGGCAGACGATTGAAAATACCGGCGGTCTCGTCGAGCAACTGACGTTGGCAAGCGATGAAAAAAATGGCGATTACACGCGTTTGACCCGCTTCAAACCGGGAGCGGATACCTGCAAACTTGGCACCAGTTGTCACGATTATCCCGAGGAAATTTTCATCGTATCCGGCCGTCTTTACGATGCCGCTTTCGATTTGTGGCTGGAGACCGGTCATTACGCCAGTCGACCGCCTGGGGAACGACACGGGCCCTTCAAGACCGACGAGGGTTGTCTTGTATTGGAAATATCCTATCCGAGCCAGGCTTTGCTGGTGGAAGGCTGAGCGCATCTCGGGTTGTCCGAGTAAGGATATTCCCCGGGGCGTTTGAAAATTGGACACGCATACCGATGAATTCAGCGATAAAGTCCCCAATACTGCAATGAGGGAGGCAGCTCTTTTGGGAGTCGCTGATTAAATCGGAATTTCAGCCATGCCGTCTACCGTGTGTACAAACACTGTAGACGGGGATAATAAACGAATGAATTAGGGCTATTTGAACGATCATTACGCGCATTTTTGGAAAAAATTGCGTTTAGGTCGCCGGATACGGCTCACATTTTGATTTGTTCAGCGCTTCCTTAGTGAGGTATTGTTGGACAATAAGGTGCCCGCCGCTCCATGAACTTAGCGGGTTTGTGATGTTGGTGGGAACTGTCAGGCTCCTAGTTCGGTTTCCTTATCCTCGTCCTGAGTCATTTCCGATATTTCCTTCAGGCGGGCTACGGCCTTGAAGTTGATGCTGTTTTCGGGATATTGGCCTTCGTCGTCTAGGGTGCCGGCGTCGCGGCCCATCAGCAAGCTTAGGGTTTCGTCGACGTTAGTCACGGTGTAAATCGCAAACAAGCCTTGCTCGACGGCGTCTATGACTTCCTGCTTCAACATCAGGTTGGGCTTGTTGGAGGCCGGAATGATCACCGCTTGTTTGCCGGTCAAGCCGCGGGCGGCGCAAAGTTCGAAAAAGCCTTCGATTTTTTCGTTGACTCCGCCTATGGCCTGCACTTCGCCGTATTGGTTGATGGAGCCTGTCAACGCGAAGCCTTGCCGGATAGGGGTGCGAGTCAGGGCAGAAATCAAACAGCACAGTTCCGCCAGCGAGGCGCTGTCGCCGTCGATATGGCCGTAGGATTGTTCCATCGCGATGCTGGCGGAGATGGCCAGCGGGAATTGCTGGGCGTAACAGTGGCCGAGATAGCCGGTCAAAATCATCACGCCCTTGGAATGGATGGGCTGGCCTAGTTCCACTTCTCGCTCTATATCGACGATGCCGCGCGAGCCGGGATGCACGGTCGCGGTAATGCGGGCCGGGGCGCCGAAACTGCTGCCGCCTATGTCCATGACGGTCAGGCCGTTGACCTTGCCAATGGCCTCGCCGTCGGTGTCTATCAGGATGGTGCCTTCCAGCATTTCCTCCAGGATAGCTTCGGCGATGCGGCCGTTACGTTGTTCCCGTGCAGCCAAAGCCAGCTCGATTTCGGATTTATCGATGTTGGCGACGCGGGTTTGGTTGGTCAATAAATTTGCTTCGGCGATGATTTCCAGGCAGTTGTTCACGTGCGCGGACAGCCGGCTTTGGTGTTCTGCTAGCCGGCAGCTGTGTTCTATCAGGCGTAGCAGTGCGGCGTCGGTTAGAGGTTTGGCGCCGGAATCCTTGGAATGCGTGATCATCGATTGCGTGAATTGGGCAACGTGGTTCGGCGTGCGCTTGATGTGATCATCGAAATCGGCCAACACCCTGAACATTTCGTTGAATTCGCTGTCCAGTTCTTCCAGCAGATAGTAGATATCGCGATCGCCGACCAGGATGACCTTGACGTTCAGCGGAATGACTTCGGGTTTTAGCGTGATGGTGTTGATGCCGAGTTCCGAAAACGGCGATTCGATTTCGATCTTGCCGGCTTTCAAGGCCCTTTTTAAACCCTCCCAAACGAAGGGATAGGTCAAGACCTTCTCGGCGTCCAAAATTAAATAACCGCCGTTGGCGCGGTGCAATGAGCCGGGACAGATGCGCCGGTAATTGGTGACCAGCGTGCCTTGGTCGCTGATATATTCGATGCGGCCGAACAGGTTTTGGTAAATCGGATGCGGCTCGTAGATGACCGGTGCGCCGTTGCCTTCGTGTTTGCAATCCACCAACACATTGGGCAGATATTGTTCTATCAGCATCTGGCGCTTGGCCGTGGTTTCGCGGGTTTCCTGGTTGCGGCTGGGCATCAGAAAATCGCTGATGGTATTGTTTAAGTTTTTCTCGATTTCGGCCAGATAGGTGATGACGTTGTCGACGTTTTGATATTTGTCGTTCAACTCGGCAAACAAGGGTTCCAACGCTTGCTTGATGGTGTCGTTATCGAGCTGGCGCAATTCTTCGACCAGCGTTCTACGCCATTGCGGTAGTTCCAGCAACACGTCGCCTAGATATTCTTCGAGCTCTTCGGTGTGTTGATGGAAGGCATCGCGTTCTTCTTGCGGCAGTAACGTGAATTGCTCTTCGTCCAGGGCTTTATTGTCACGGATGGGTAAAAAGGTGATGGTGTCGCTGTCTCTATACAAGGCCACGTTCATGGCTCTGGCCTTGTTGTCGACCAAATCTATGGCTTCGTTGTAACGTTGATTGAAGCGGCGTTCTATCGCGGTTTTCTTTTGTTGATAGCTGGGGCTTTCGAAGGCTGCCGGAAACGTCGCCAGGATGTCGTCGATCAACTTTTCGATGTCTTTGCCGAATTCGTGGCCTTCGCCGGACGGCAATTCGATAGCGACGGGTTCGCGCGGGTTTTCGAAATTGTCGACGTAGGCATAGGACAGCGGCGATTCCTGCTGTTCGGCATAAGTCGCCAAATAATGGCTGACCATGGACAGCCGGCCGGTGCCGGGTTCGCCCATCACGAAGATGTTGTAACCGGGTGCTTTCATCGCGACGCCGAAGGTCAACGCCGATTGCGCGCGCGGCTGGCCGACGATGCCGGCACGTGGGTTAACAACTTCAGTAGAGGGAATGTCGGGCAGGCTTATCGCCAGCTTTAATGCCGACGGCGGTAGTTTTAAATGTTGCAGCATGGGTAGCGTTTATTTTTTATCCTTGTCCGGCATCTTCAATAGATGGCGCATACGTTCGACCTTGGTTCTCAAATAGCCCAGATTGTCGTGGTGTATGTGGGTTTCGATAGGGATGCGGTCGCTGACCACGATACCCAATTTGGTGAGTTCGTCTATCTTTTGCGGGTTGTTGGTAATCAGTGCTATCGAGTGCACTTGCAGATCGTTCAACATTAAAGCCGCGATGTCGTATTGGCGTTCGTCGGCCAGGTGCCCCAGTTTGATGTTGGCGTCGACGGTATCGAGGCCCTGATCCTGCAAATTGTAGGCCTGCAATTTTTTCAACAGACCTATGCCGCGGCCTTCCTGGCGCAGGTAGATCAGTATTCCCAAGCCGGCCTGATTGATGATGTCCAGCGCCATGTCCAGCTGCGCACCGCAGTCGCAGCGTCTCGAACCCAGTACGTCGCCGGTGAAACATTCGGAATGGATACGTACCGGTACGTCGTCCTTGCCGGCGATGTCGCCTTTGACGAAAGCCACATGTTCCTTGTCGTCCAGACTGTTGCTGTAGTAATGCAGTATGAATTCGCCGTGCTTGGTAGGAATCCGGGTTTGAACTTTATCTTCTATCGTTGCTTTCACTGAATTTGAAATCCTGCAAATCGCGCCTTAAGCGCGGGTGCTCGAAGAGCCTTTATCGATCGCCTCGCCGGAAACGATTGAGAAAGGCTCCAGGCCTTTGTGTTTGGCTTTGCGCCGATATTGGCGTTTGTCGGCAAATACTTGGGCCTTATTGAATTGGCGGGCAAATTTTGCTACCGGATTGTTGATGGGCACATCACCTAAGCCCTTAGCTTTGTTTGGTTTGGTCATGCTTTTTTCTCCATAAGCTATTAAAATAGCAGTTTAATTCGAACCGTTTATTTGAACATAGATTGCCTGTGAAATTCCAGAAAGACTTTGATGTGATCGTGGTGGGTGGTGGTCATGCCGGAACCGAGGCGGCATTGGCGGCGGCGCGCACCGGTGTGCAGACTTTATTATTGACGCAAAACATCGAAACTTTGGGGCAAATGAGCTGCAATCCGGCGATAGGCGGCATAGGCAAGGGTCATCTGGTCAAGGAAGTCGACGCGCTGGGTGGCATCATGGCACTAGCCATAGATAAAGGCGGCATTCAATTCAGGATTTTGAACGCCAGCAAAGGTCCTGCGGTGCGGGCGACTCGGGCTCAGGCCGATCGCCAGTTATATAAGCAAGCGATTCGCACGGCGCTGGAAAACCAGCCCAATCTGGCATTGTTCCAGCAAACCGTATCGGATTTGATCGTGCAAGGCGATAGGGTTACGGGCGTCAAGACTCAGATGGGTCTGGAATTCAACGCCAAGGCCGTGGTGCTGACCGCCGGCACCTTTTTGGCCGGTCGCATCCATATCGGTCTGGAAAATTACAGCGGCGGCCGGGCCGGCGATGCGGCGTCGATTGCATTGGCCGAGCGTCTGCGGGAAATGCCGTTCCGCATCGGCCGCCTGAAAACCGGCACGCCGGCACGCATCGATGGCAGAACGATAGATTACAGCAAATTGCAGGAACAGCACGGCGACACGCCGCTGCCGGTGTTTTCGTTCATGGGCCGCCGCGATCAGCATCCTAGACAGATTTGTTGTCACATCACCCGTACCAACAGCGAAACCCACGACATCATCCGTTCTGGTCTCGATCGTTCGCCGATGTACTCCGGCATCATCGAAGGCGTAGGGCCGCGCTATTGCCCGTCTATCGAAGACAAGGTCGTGCGTTTCGCCGACCGCGATTCGCATCAGATTTTCGTCGAGCCGGAAGGTTTGAATACCAACGAGGTCTATCCCAACGGCATTTCGACCAGTCTGCCGTTCGATATTCAATATCGCTTTATCAGGACCATGCTGGGTTTCGAGAACGCGGAGATCATCCGCCCCGGTTACGCGATAGAATACGATTTCTTCGATCCGCGCGATCTGAAAACCTCGCTGGAAACCAAACACATGAACGCCCTATTCTTCGCCGGCCAGATCAACGGCACCACCGGTTACGAAGAAGCGGCCGCGCAAGGTTTGATCGCCGGTTTGAATGCCGCGCGGCTATCTCAAGATTTGGAAAGTTGGTGTCCGGGGCGGGAAGAGGCGTACATTGGTGTGATGATAGACGACTTGATTACCTGCGGTACGTCCGAGCCTTACCGTATGTTCACCAGCCGCGCCGAATATCGGCTGCAACTGCGCGAGGACAACGCCGACCTGCGCTTGACCGAACAAGGCCGCGAGCTGGGCCTGGTCGACGATCAACGCTGGCAGCGTTTCGAGGAGAAACGCGAAGCCATCGCCAATCTGCAAGGCAAGTTCGCGAAGAAATGGATACGCGCGGAAAGCGATGAAGCGGCCTTGGCCGAGCAACTGTGGGGCAAGAAACTGCTGAAGGAAGCCAGTTTGATGGAAATGTTGCGTCGGCCGGAGGTGGATGTCGATAATCTGCTGCGTTTTGCCGATGAAAGCGTAGTCGACGAACAGGTCGCCGAGCAAGTGGCTATCCAGGCCAAATATGCAGGCTACATCGATAGGCAGCAAACCGAAATCAACCGAACCCAGCGTTACGAACATTTAAAGCTGCCGGAAAACGTCGATTACAGTCTGGTGTCCGGCTTGTCGAACGAAGTCAGCGAAAAGCTCAAGAAACAGCGTCCCGAAACCCTGGGCCAAGCGTCGCGAATTCCCGGCATCACGCCGGCGGCGATTTCGTTATTGTTGGTGCATTTGAAGAAGAAGAGTGCTTGATGGGGGTGGAGGTGTCGCTAACTCAGCTTCAAAACATACCTGTCGCAATAGCGACACAATAATAAACAAAGCAACCATGGATTCATGCCTGACCCGTTTAACTACCGGCCTTGCCGAACTTTCGCTGGCGCTGTCCGAGCCGCAAATCGCCAGCCTCCTCGCCTTCATCAAACTCATCGAAAAATGGAACAAGGCCTATAATCTGACCGCCGTCCGGGAGCCGCTGGAAATGGTCGATCTGCATTTGCTCGACAGTCTGGCGATATTGCCGCATCTGCCGACTGGGCGGATTGCCGATATCGGTACCGGCGCCGGCATTCCCGGTATTCCGCTGGCGATTTGCCGACCCGATTACCAATTCACGCTGGTAGACAGTAATTCCAAGAAAACTCGTTTCGTGCAACAGGCGGTGCTGGAATTGAAGCTGACCAATGTCGAGGTGGTTCATGCCCGAGTCGAACAGCTAATGCCGGCAACACCGTTCGATGCCGTTCTGACGCGGGCCTTTGCCTCGCTACCGGACATCCTGCGTCTGACTGCACATTTGCTGGCCGAAGACGGCGTGTTGCTGGCAATGAAGGGGCAGGTGCCGAGCGATGAACTGGCCGGCATCGCCGGCGCTTGCCAAGTGATACCATTACACGTGCCCGGCATTGTCGCCGAGCGCTGCCTGATTCGACTGGAGAGACAAAAGCATGGCTAAGATTATCGCGATTACCAACCAGAAGGGCGGGGTGGGCAAGACCACTACCAGCGTTAATCTGGCGGCAGCTTTGGCGGCGACCAAACGCAAAGTGTTGTTGATCGACCTCGATCCGCAAGGCAACGCGGCGATGGGTTGCGGAGTCAATAAAGACGGGATCGAATATTCCAGTTGCGAATTATTGTTGGAGGAAGTGCCTATCGGCGCCATCATATTGAAAAATAAGGAGTTGGGATTCGATTTGATTCCGGGAAACGCCGATTTGACGGCGGCCGAAGTGCAATTGATGCATGCGCCTCACCGCGAACGGCGCTTGGCCGACGCCCTGTTGCCTGTCAAGGAGCAATACGATTACATCCTGATAGATTGCCCGCCGTCGTTAAATATGTTGACCTTGAACGCGATGGTGGCGGCCAATAGCGTGTTGATTCCCATGCAGTGTGAATATTACGCATTGGAGGGGTTGTCGTCATTGATGTCGACACTACGAAATATCCGGGATACGGTCAATCCCGGCTTGGTACTGGAAGGCATTTTACGCACCATGGTCGATAACAGAAGCCGCTTGGGCAAAGACGTATCGGATCAGTTGATAGAATATTTCGCCGACAAGGTCTTCAGGACCACGATACCCAGAAACATCCGTCTGGCCGAGGCGCCCAGTCACGGCGTGCCTGTGCTGGCTTACGACAAATCCTCGCGCGGCGCGATGGCTTATATCGCGTTGGCTGGCGAAATGATTAGGAAAGACAAGGCGGCAAAAAAATGATGCACAAAAAACGCGGATTGGGACGGGGCTTAAGCGAATTGCTCGGCGACGTCGTGGCACCGCCCGCGGCGACGGAAATTCAGCAGGATATTCGGAAGCTGCCCATCGAATTCCTGCGGCGGGGTAAATATCAGCCGCGCAAGGACATGGATCCCGAAAAGTTAAAAGAGCTGTCGGATTCGATCGCCGCACAAGGCATCATACAGCCCATCGTGGTGCGTAAGATCAGCGACGACAATTACGAAATCATTGCCGGAGAAAGGCGCTGGCGCGCGGCGCAATTGGCCGAATTGAGCGAAGTGCCGGTGTTGGTCAAGGATATAGACGATAGATCGGTCATGGCGGTGGCCTTGATAGAAAACATCCAGCGCGAGGATTTGAATGCGCTAGAAGAGGCCGAAGCCCTGCACCGCTTATTGGACGAATTCGAGTTGACTCATCAACAAATCGCGGAATCGGTCGGCAAATCGCGGACCACCGTGACCAATTTGATGCGCTTGCTGGATCTGGCCGGCGAAGTTAAAACCATGTTGGGTCGTGGTCAATTGGAAATGGGGCATGCCCGGGCCTTGTTGGGTTTGGATGAGACCAAGCAAATAGAAATTGCCACCAAGGCGGTAAAGCAGCATTTGACGGTACGCGCGGTCGAAAAAATGGTGCGTGAACTGCATGAAGACAAACCGTCATCTGCTGCTAAAAAGATCGATCCGGATACCTTGAGATTGCAACGCGAGCTCAGCGAGAGAATAGGGGCCAAGGTCGAGATCAATCACCAGAATGGTGGCAAGGGAAAGTTGATTTTCAATTACACCAGTCTGGAAGAATTGGAAGGCATCATCAGAAAAATTCATTGAGGCCAGAAGCGCATTGAAATGAAAACAACAATTGTCGGGTGGTTTTTGCTAATAACTACTTTTTTGTTGGGTTTATTACAAGCGCTTACTCTGTAAGCCCAATAGAATGAATGATTTGATGGTTGGCATAAGTGTTGCTTATTAGATCGGGGGATAGGAATCTCAGAGTAAATTAGCGGAAACGGCTTGGTGGCTCAGTCGCGGGCGAAAAACATATAGGTGGCCGTGGCTTCCTTGCTTTAAGTCTGCGGACTGGTATACTCGCCGCGCTTAACGGTCGAGAGGATGAAAATGGCAGTTGGGAATCAGTTTTCTACTGTCGGTAAGGTTTTATACATGCAAGTCCTGATGGGCCTATTGGTAGCATCAGGTTTTTTTTGGGCTGGCGGCTGGCAAAACGCGCTTTCCCCGCTAATCGGAAGCGGTATCGCCATATTACCCAATCTTTACTTTGCATATAAGGTTTACCTTGCAAGACATCAATCAGCACAAGGCATCGTGCAGGCGTTTTATGCCGGCGAAACGGTAAAGCTGATACTCACCGTAGCCCTTTTTTCGATTGTTTTACAGATCCCGTCTGTTGATTTTCTAACGCTGCTGGCAGGTTATATTGCAGTGTTGTCTGTTTTTTGGCTCGCGCTTTTTTATTGGCGCGATTATTGATATTGCGAGGAAAAATGGCTAGTGAAGGTGGCGCTACAGGTTATATTGTCCATCACTTGACACCATTATCGGTGGGTGAGGGAGTTTGGACATTGCATCTGGATACTCTGTTTTTTTCATGGGTA
>JAQTYP010000063.1 GCA_028688235.1 Methylomonas sp. | reverse complement strand
CAAACGCTTGCAACAAGCCAAACAAAAATTAGCTCACCTGAGTGGGGAGGAATATATACAATGCTTGGTCGGCACATTGGGCGCCGATCCGCTTGGACCTTATGGCGCCCGGCGGACTTGATTTTTAGAAATAACCGAGGTTTATTTATGGCAATCGACATTCAATGGTGCAAAAAATTTGGTGTCGGACACACGGATGTCGATCGAGAGCATCAACTGTTTTTGGATTTGATTCGCAACGTTTCGGAGGCATTGGATAGGCAGGAACCCAAGGATTGGTGTTTGCGCTTGCTGAGGGAAGTGGAAAAGTATGTCGACTTTCACTTCTTCAGCGAGGAAAATCTGATGTTGAAGTCCGGCTATCCGGAATATCTGGAACATCAAAAAAAGCATGCCGAATTTCTGGTGAGTCTGAGCGAACGCGTGCAGGCCTATGCAAGCGACAGGATAAATCTGGAGGCGGTGGTGGTTTTTTTGTTCGATTGGTTCGTCATGCACAGCGCGCAAATGGATAAGAAATTGGGCAAGTTTCTGAAAGAACAGCCTTAGAATGGATTCGTTCCTTTCATCCTAACGCTCGGAGGGCGCCGCATCGCCCCGGCAAATGGAGGTAGAGCCGCGGGGCACGGATGCTCGCCGGACAGGATGTCGTAAACACGTCCGTGTAGACTCGACGGCGGCATCCTTGCCGTCGACGCCTGTCCAACAAGCAACTGTACCCCGCCCGATTTTTTTCTTTCAGAGTAAAAGTCGCAGTCAGTCTACGAAAAGCACGAGAGAAATCAGTTTTTTGTTTTGGTTTCCCATGTGGACGAAATGATTTTTCTGGATTCAGGGTTAAATTCGTTCAACTGCTGCTTTTTGCGTCTTTAAGGGATCAATTGCCATTTCCAGGCTCCGGTATCAATTTCGGAAACGAGCCCTTCCTGATGTTGAAAAAAAACAGTTCCGGAATGCTGACGAAAATTCCTTTCAGGCTTTGTTGCAAACTATGGCCTGCATCCCAGGGTAGGGCCAATAAACCGTAAAGCGATTGCCCGAAAGCCGCGGTCAGATTCAAACCGCCCAGCAATGGACGGGGCCAAACCGCATCCTGGGTAAAAAACAAAAATGCGGCATCTTCGCTATTCCAATGGTAAATCGACGATGTAATGACATTGGATTCCAGCATGTCCACCAGCCAAGGCGAGATTTCCCGATAACGTTTTTCGATTTGCTGCTCTCTATAGGGCGGCAGTTGGTAGCTGGAATCGACGCGATACTGGCTTCCGACTTGGTCGAAAGCGGCATAGGGGATGATGTTGACGTCGCCTGCGTCGATATAAGCGCCCAAAAAGCGCTCGGATGTTTGGCTTACCGATTCGAGCGCGGAATTATCGGTATCGGAAATTTGCGCCCGATGCCGGGCCAGACCGTCGTTGATGACCCCGAAAATTTCTGTGACGCAGTTTTGGCTTAGCAGTCGGTAATCATATATCGCCAGCAGCTGGTCACGATAGGCCGTGGCCAGGGTCTGATACAGACGCTCGTAATACGCCAGCTCCTTTACTTTCAGCGGCAGTGCCAACAATTTCGCGTTGGCAGGTCGCGACGGCGTAGCGTCGGCTACGGGTAGTCGGAAGTCTTGATCGGACCTGATAGCCTTGATCTGCAACAATATACCGATACGGATTTCGATTTCGTCGTAAGTGCGTTCGTCCAAATCTCTCGAGGCGGACAAGCGCTCGTCCGCCACTTTAAAGGCGTGTTCGGCAAATCCCGTCACGGCCCCTAAGTTGTCGTCATCGACGTTGATATTTTCGTCATTGCCGGCGGCATGGAATCTATCCAGCACCACAAACATTCCACTCGCTAGCGATTGTTGCAAGGCGTGCAGGCGGGCGATGCCGATCAGCAGCGGATAGCCCCAATCGCTGCGCTCGCTCTGCAGCAGTTTGACGAGATTCATGAACAAGGTTTGCCTGAACCGCGTCAGCTTGGTCGCCGCCTCGGCATGCAACTGTAACGATGGCTGGTCGCCGGTTAACAAGGTTTCAGGGCGCGGAGACAGGCCGGAGCTCAATACGTCCAGCGCCGCGAGATTAAGCAGCAGATTTCGATATTGCCGAGCGAAGCTGCGATCGGTGGCAGGAAAACTGTCTTTGCTGATCGAAAAGGCCGCGTCCGTCGCGTCTGGCTGCAAGTTTTGCAATTGTTGCCAGACGAATAGGCGTTTTTTTTGCAGGAAATCGTCACCATATTTGGCGTCGATGGCGTTTTTCAACGCCACGGTGGGCGAGGCGAGATCGCTCGCCTCGGACCGAAATTGCGAATCTGTCGGATCGAATCGATAATCGGTGAAAAAATAACCCAGGCCTTTCAACTCCGTGCTTGCCGAAGTCGAGGCAGTCGTATCGGCCGATGAGATACGCTGCAGATCACGCAACAGCTGGAGGTCGGAAGTCATTGCCTTCATTAGCGCAAACTGCCGGTTTTGGATCAGCCATCTGCGATTGAAGGTGTCTTTTAGCGTCTGGAAAACGCCGTCGTCCAGAGTTATGCGATGGCCCGCTATCGTCCGGTTTTCCCTGTAGCCGTAAGCGAAACGAAAGGCAGAAAAATTGTCGCGGTAGATACGCAGCATGCCGGGTTCGACATGCTGAAAATGGAAGACTTCGTCTTCGAATTTGATTGCCGCATGGCCGCCGCTGGCGCTGCCTTCGTTGGCGTTGACGTACAGAAATTCGAAATCGCGGGCCAAGGTCGCCGCCGGCCAGCATAGCGCGACAACCCAGGCTATTAAAAACCCGATGCCGCCGCATGACGAGACCATGCTGCGCATGAAGAATGAGCGGCGATTATTTCAGGCCATCTTCTATCGCCTTTTTTTTCATCGCATCGTTGCCGCTGATGCTCTCGACGAAGTCCGAAACCACTTTTTTGTTCAATTTGGCCTTTTTCAGACCGCGGCCTATACCATCATAGGTGTCGATATCGTTTTCCCAATCGGTAATGCCGTGGTCTTGCGCAATTTCGCCCAAATGTGCGCGGAACTGATCCAGCGTTCCGGTGGGAGAGGTCGCAAATTCCTTGGTGTAATCGGCTACATCGTTTTCGAATGGATCCTGCTCGGAGGTAGAAGAGTCGGAGGCCAACGACATGGGGCTGGAGGCAAGGTCGAACGCGCTTTTTGAGCTGTCGGAGGAACTTGCGGAACTCTCGGAGCTCGTGGAAAAAGAGCAGGCCGACAGTGTCGCGGCGGTCAGGATCGCGACGGCCAGGGTGCTAAGAGTTTTATCAGGTTTCATTGGTGATTAAGGGCTTGGTTGGTGGATACGATTCGAGGGTAATCATTGTAGCAGGGCAATCGCCTCGTCCCGGTGCGGCTACGAATTTATTCGCGCGCTCGATAAGAAAGGCTTTATCCCAATCGTGACAATCCGTGTGGACAGAGGAGCATAAATTTGTGTTGTTTATGACAAATGGACTGTGAAGATAATAAAAAGTCAATTTATTTCAATAGGATATAATTAATTCCGTAACTGGTACGGTCTGTGCTTTTCCAGCTTGTAACCACAAGCGAGGTGACTTTCATGGAATTGCCAGTACTCAACGAAAAACCGGCAGCAAGCTCAGGCGGCTGCTCTTCCCATTCATGCGGCACCACGGATGACCAGTTAGGTCATTTGTCCGACGAAATTCGCGCCAAGGTGGAAAACCACCCGTGCTATTCGGAGGATGCCCATCATTATTTTGCTCGTATGCACGTGGCGGTGGCGCCAGCCTGCAATATTCAGTGTCATTATTGCAACCGTAAATACGACTGCGCCAACGAATCGCGCCCCGGCGTGGTTTCCGAGCTATTGACCCCGGACCAGGCCGTCAAGAAAACCATGGCGGTTGCGGCGACCATACCGCAGATGACGGTGCTGGGTATTGCAGGTCCCGGCGATCCTTTGGCAAACCCCGAACGCACGTTCGAAACCTTTCGCCGCCTCAGCGACGAAGCGCCCGACATCAAATTGTGTGTGTCGACCAACGGCCTGGCTTTGCCGGATTCGGTCGAGGAATTGTCCAAGCATAATATCGATCACGTGACGATCACGATCAACACGGTCGATCCGGAAATCGGCGCCCAGATTTATCCTTGGATATTCTGGGAAAACAAGCGCATACATGGCGTCGAAGGCGCCAGGATATTGATAGAGCAACAGCAAAAGGGCCTGGAAATGCTGGTGGCCAAGGGCATTTTGGTCAAGGTCAACTCGGTGATGATTCCGGGTGTCAACGACAAGCATCTGGCCGAAGTCAGCAAGATCGTCAAGGCCAAGGGTGCATTCCTGCATAACGTGATGCCGTTGATCGCCGAGGCCGAGCACGGCACCTTCTACGGGGTGATGGGTCAACGCAGCCCGACCCAGGACGAGTTGATGGATCTGCAGGACGCCTGTTCCGGCGACATGAACATGATGCGTCATTGTCGTCAATGCCGTGCCGACGCGGTTGGATTGCTGGGCGAGGATAGGGGCGACGAGTTCACGCTGGACAAGATCGAGGACATGGAAATCGATTATCAGGCGGCGATGGAAAAACGCAAAGTCATACACGAAGCGATTGCCGAGGAAATGCACAGCAAGCGCACGGCTAAGGTCGAAGCCGCCGCCAAGCATGCCGACGCCAAAAAGCTGAATACCCGCCCTGTTTTGATGGCGGTCGCCACCAGTGGTCAGGGTGTGATCAACCAGCATTTCGGGCATGCCAAGGAGTTTTTGATTTACGAAGCATCGCCGGACGGCGTGCGTTTCATGAGCCACCGCAAGACCGATTTGTATTGCAGCGGCGACGATACCTGCGGCGACGGCGAGAGCGTATTGCAGCGCACCATTCGTGCACTGGAAGGCTGCGAGGCGGTGTTATGTTCGAAGATAGGTTACGAACCTTGGGACATGCTGGAACAAGCCGGCATTCAACCCAACGGTGAGCACGCGATGGAGCCTATCGAAGACGCGGTGATGGCTGTTTACAAGGAAATGGCCGAAGCCGGCAAGCTGGATGAGGCTAAACCTGAGCAACGCGCTACGGCGTAATCAATCAACGTAGGCCGGAAATATCCCTTAGGCAACGCGAAACGGGATATTTTCGGCGGCTTGGTATGCCGGAAGCGCGAATCGTTCCGGCCTGTCTGGCCCCGATCAATCTTCCAAGACATATAGGATGAATCATCATGGCTTTAAAAATCATCGATACCTGCGTCAATTGTTATGCCTGCGAACCTTTATGCCCGAGCAAGGCAATCTATAAAGCCGAGGCCTATTTCCTGATCAATCCCAAAAAATGCACCGAATGCGTAGGTGATTACGACGTACCGCAATGTGCCAGCATTTGCCCTATAGAAGGCGCAATACTCGATGCAGAAGGCATCGCAATCAATCCTCCCGGCTCGTTGACCGGAATACCGCCGGAGAGAATGGCCGAAGCGATGGCCGAATTACAGGCCCATTAGGCCATGGCCATCGTCCACTTTTACGAAAAGCCGGGCTGTTTCAACAATACCCGGCAAAAGCAGCTATTGCTGCAGGCTGGCCATTTGTTGGTCGTTCACGATTTATTGCAATCTCCGTGGGCGGAAAATCGTGCGCGCTTACGCTCGTTTTTCGGCGATATGCCGGTAGCCGAGTGGTTTAATCGCAGTGCGCCTGCTATCAAGAATGGCAAGATCGATCCCGATTTGCTCAATGAGCGCCAAGCGATAGACTTGATGGTGTCCGATCCCATCCTGATCCGCAGACCGCTGATGGAAGTGGACGGCCGGCGACGGGCGGGTTTCGATGCCGAGACTATCGATGCCTGGCTGGGCTTGTCGGCGGATACGGCCGCAGGCGATCTGGAAACCTGCCCGAAACAACATAGACAACAGGCTTGTGCGCCATGAAAGGCCCGATTCTGGAGAATGGCGATGGCGTTCCTCAAGCCGTGGCTTTATCGGAGCGCGTGCATTGGATAGGGGCTTTCGATCCCGATCTGAGAACCTTCGACATCATCCTGAAGACGGCCAACGGCACCAGCTACAACGCTTATATAGTCCGAGGCAGCGAAGGCGTCGCGGTCATCGATACCGTCAAACAGGGTTTTGCCGACGAATTTTTCGCCCGGCTGGAAAGCGTCGCGGATTACGCCGAGATCAAGGTCATCGTGCTGAATCACCTGGAACCCGATCATACCGGAGCCTTGCCCGAGTTGATGCGGCGGGCGCCCGGCGCACAACTTTACATTTCGCAGAAAGCCCAGGCCATGCTGAAGGGGCTTTTGAAGCAGGATAACTTGAGTTTCACCCCGGTGCTGACCGGCGATACGGTATCGCTGGGCGACCGTAGTCTGCAATTCCTGCATACCCCCTATCTGCATTGGCCGGATACGCAATGTGCCTATAGCCCGGAAGAATCCATGCTTTTTTCCGGCGATATCTTCGGTTGCCATTTTTGCGACCAGCGTTTATTCAACGACGAGGTCGGCGACTTCCGGTTTTCGTTCGAATATTACTACGCCCACATCATGCGCCCATTCAAGGAGTATGTCGTGCGGGCGTTGGAACTGATAGAACCACTGCCGCTGACCCTGATTGCACCCACCCACGGCCCGATCTTGCGCGACCGGCCCCAGCGCTACATTCAACGCTACCGGGCCTTATCCTCGCCGGCCTTGCACAGCGAAATCAGGCCGCATCAGAAAACCCTGCTGATTTTTTACATCAGTTCCTACGGCAATACCCGGCGCATGGCGGAAGCCATTTATCAGGGCGCGATGCAGGTTGCCGACGTGCGGGTTTCGTTATACGACCTGGAAGGTGGCGAAGTGGCTCCGTTCGTCGATCTGATAGAGGAAACCGACGGTCTGGTGCTGGGTACGCCGACGATCAACGGCGATGCGGTCAAGCCGATTTGGGATTTGTTGTCGTCACTGACGGTAGTCAATTTGAAGGGCAAGTTGGCCGGCGTTTTCGGCTCCTACGGTTGGACGGGCGAAGGAGTGCGTCTGGTCGAAGACCGCTTGAGGGGCTTGAAATTGCGAGTGCCGATTCCGGGCTTGAGAGTCAAATTGATACCTACCGACGACGAGATCATAGAATGCAAGGCCTTTGGCCTGGAGTTGGCGCAGGAATTGATGGGCTTACGCGAGGCCAAGGTCATCGATTTTGCCGATTTGACTTAAGACCATACCTAGATCACTGCGGTGCCGGATATGCCTGCGTTTATCGCCGGCATGATCGTTTCAGGGACGAGACGATTCATTCATTGCGGTGTGCAATGAAAAATCGGGAGCCTTAGGGTTCCAAGTCGGAAATGCGTCGGATTAGGCGGTTTCCGGGATTTTTTTATTACCAAGTATGGAGTGTTATCAATGGCCAAAGCGACCATTACATTTGAAGACATCAATGTCACCGTAACCGTACCTGCCGGGACTCGCGTCATCGAGATTTCGGAAAAGGTCGGCTCGGCGATTACCTACGGCTGCCGAGAGGGCGACTGCGGGACTTGTCTGATGAAAGTGACCGAAGGGTGGAACCACCTGAGCGAACCATCGGTGCTGGAAGACAAGATCCTGCGGGAAAACATGGCCGGCAAGCATAACCGGCTGGCCTGCCAAGCCCAAGTATTGGGTGGCAAGATTTCCGTCAAACCCGCTTAGTTGAGAGGTAGTTTTCATGGCATTAATTACATTTACGAGTCCGGAATACCGGGACAAAACCGTCTACGCGGTAGCCGGCAGCCACACTCAAACGGTTCTGAAACTGGCGCTGGAAAACAAGATACCCATCAATTTCGAGTGCGAAGACGGTGAGTGCGGTACCTGCTTGGTCAAAGTCACCAGCCTGGATAAAAAAGACCAGCGCATGGGCGGACCATTGACCGAAAAGGAAAAAACCGTCCTGAAACAACTGGGTAAAGTGACTCAGGAAGAGCTGGAAAAAATGATAGTCGATGACTTGCCGTGCGAATGGCGTCTGGCTTGCCAGATGATAGTGCGCGACGAAGACATTCGCGTCGAGTACTAAAGCGACACCCTTGTCTCACCGGTTTTGCCGCATGCAGGGCTTAGTCGGTGAGGCATCTAAATCAAGAGGACTGCCGACATGCTTGCAATGATCAAGCCCATACCGACCCGACAACAGTATTTCGATGAATTGATATCCTGCGCGGACGATTCTGCCAATTGTATTTGGTTGGCCCAGATCATCGCCAGTTGGCAATCCGGCGAAGGAGTTTTGCCCTATAACCTGGGTCTTAACGACAGACAATTCCAGCAAGTGTTATCCGAGCGTTTTCCCGGTTATGTACTGGAGTCCGAGGCGCCATCGGGCATGGTGCTGGATTTCAGCCGCATGCTGGAAAAACAGGATATGGAACAGTTGCTCAGGCAATTTGCCATCAAGCAGGATTACGAAACCGAATGCCTGATTACCATCATCGTCGCGGCCTGTCTGGGCAGCGATCATCTATGGCAGGACTTGGGATTGTGGACCAGAGCAGACCTGTCCGCGATGCTGACTCACAATTTTCCGGAACTGGCGGCGAGGAATAATAAGGATATGAAATGGAAGAAGTTTTTATACAAGCAGTTGTGCGAAGCCGAAGGGCTTTACGTCTGCCGCGCTCCTTCGTGCGAAGTGTGCCAGGATTATCAGAATTGTTTCGGCGCGGAAGATTAGGTTTTCCTTCACTGTAGGGCGGTAAAGGTCTCGCAAGTGCCTGCCGTTACTTTTCTATTCTGACGCAGAAGACGATATACATCGGAAAATACAGCCAGCATGGGAATAGGTAAAGGCTGTTCGAGGACTTTTTGTGGGGGCGACTTCTTTTGGGCTGCTGATAGAACAAGCCTTGATCAGACAAAGAGACATCTTCGTCAAGATGTACAACCCGGATAAGCCCAACGGTCTGGCTTTGGTGCTTGGACAAGGCTTGGTCACCAATAAAGGCGAATTGTGGCAAAAGCAACGGCGATTGATGCAGCCAGTGTTCCAAAGAAAAAATTTAAGCCCTCTACTGCCGCAAATCGCCAAAGCCGGCGACCAAATGCTGGAACATTGGCGGCAATTGGGCGACGGCGTCGATCTTATTCTGGCCGATGAAATGATGCGCCTGACTCTGGAAGTCATCACACAAACCATGTTCGGCACCAGCGTGCTGGACAAGATAGAGCTCATCGCGCCGGCCTTGGATACGGTTCTGAAGTTTGCGACCCGATCCGTGTTGAACCCGCTGGCTATGCCGTTGGCGATGCACACTCCGGCGAACCGGCCATTCAAACGAGCGATGGCTTTGTTGGACGAGGTCATCTACGGCATCATCGAGCAACGCCGCCATCAGCCGAAATTTGAATACCGGAACGGCCAATTTGCGACATTCAAGATTTCAAATGTATGGCTGCTACGTCACAGCTAACTGTCATTCAACGTTTGAGTTCACCAGTGCGTGGAAGCGGGCGAAGCGTGCTGGGGGAGCGTGTCGGGTGCAACGAAGTGTTGGGCGTTACGTCGTCAGAGGCAAAACTGGCGCTTGTCATACCTAAACTCATTGTGGGCTCGGTCCATTTCTTTCGCAAAGTCCATAAACAGACTCCAAAGTGGTTGATCTTTGTTCAGACCAGTCCAGAAGTTCTCGCTGTGATAACACCTAATCGCAAAATAACCAAACATGTAGAGCGTGACCTGTTTATTGATGAGTCCCGAGTTGTGCATGAGCGCCAGTTCTTCGAAGAAGCCAATGAACCGATCACGCTCCACGAGTGGGATGTCCTGCAATTCTGGCGAGTCGACTTCGAGAAGGTCACATAGCTTCGAGAATGACTCGTCCTGACGAAGACGAGTGCGCATCTGCAAAAAAACCTCCGCGCGCTTCGTTAGTCCTTGCTTCCGATATTCAACCAAACCCTTTAGCAGCGTACCGGCGGCAACAATAAACGCTAGGGCTTTGATGTATAGCTCGAGATACTGTTCGTAGGTCATAGGATCGACTGTGTACTGTGTGACGCCCAATAAGGAATTAGAGAGTGCTGTTCCTACCGAAATATAATCGTCTTTTGGTGAAAAGTTTTAACGGCAGGTAATAATGAATTTACGGTCATTGAATCACATTAAGCGATAGGCAGTAAAGGGTCGATAGCGACAATTCGCCGCTTCTAAAAGACTTCATTAGCTACTTGCGTAATCATATCGGAATTCGCGGCGGTTTTACGGCCGGAATGGGGTGCGATTCAAACCGAGGCGGTCGCCATTTTGCCGTCACACAAACCGCGAAGCGGATAGATGCCGAAAGTATGCAGTTAATTCCCTTATACCGGCTCGAGCATCGCGGCTTTTGGTGAGAAAGCCCGGAAGGGAGCGCCTTTTTTGGGCATGAGCGCCGCACTCACCGGAATGGGTGACCGATTTGATGCGGAATATGCCTGTTAAAATTGGTTTTGGTGTCGATGTAGAAATTTGCTCGGCGTTTTGAGGTATTTTCGGCTTCGGGCCGGTGGTACAATCGGGACATCATCAACCACATCATGACCCCGGATGTCTGTGGATCTAGAAACATCAGCTTTTATTCCCGACGCGGAGCCGGTTCGGCTGCGCGAAATTCCTTATAACTACACGTCATTTTCCGACCGCGAAATCGTTATCCGCCTGTTGGGTCCGGAAAATATGCGGATTTTAGATTCGCTGCGAGACGAACGCATCACCGGTCGTTCGGCGCGGATGTTGTTCGAAGTGTTGGGAGACATTTGGGCGGTTCAGCGCAATCCTTATCTGGAAGACGACTTGTTGGAAAATCGCAAACGTCGCCGCGAATTGCTGGATGCCTTACGTCATCGCCTCAAACAGATGGAAATTCGCCATCACGAGCACGAAACTGAATTTCCCGATCGTGCCCGCCGGGTGGCTTTGTTGATAGACGCCGCACATCAAGCCGTGGATGCCTTCGAAGCCCATTTCGACAGGACGTGGGAAATGCGCCGCAAAGCCTTGGCTTTGCTGTCCAAACATACCCGCAAGGACAATATTTGCTTCGACGGTTTTGCCCGCGTCTCTCATGTCACCGATGCGACCGATTGGCGGGTGGAATATCCCTTCGTCGTGCTGTATCCCTGTAGCGAAGAGGAAGTAGGGCATTTGGTGCGCGATTGCATCAAGCTGGGTTTGACGATTATTCCGCGCGGCGGCGGCACTGGCTATACCGGCGGTACCGTGCCGCTGACGCCGTTCTCGGCGGTCATCAATACCGAAAAACTGCTCGAGCTAGGCCAGGTCGAACACGACAGTTGGCTGCCGGGCGTCGAGCAAAGTTATGCGACCGTGTTTACCGGGGCCGGCGTCGTGACCCGGCGTGTCATGGAGGCGGCGGATAATGCCGGGCTGGTATTCGCCTGCGATCCTACCTCGGCCGATGCCTCC
>JAQTYP010000062.1 GCA_028688235.1 Methylomonas sp. | reverse complement strand
CCGACCCCAAGCCGTCACATGAGATGAAATTTGCGGAGACGGGAATAAGGCAATAAGCTGTCATCCAAAATGTAGGTGCGATTAGCTTGCGTAATCGCACATTTCGAAGCTAACATTCCTCCGATTTGCTATCGCTAATCGGAGCTACGCGGGCTTGGCTACTTACGCGTAGCCAATGCAGCCTTTTATCCCTTTACGATATCAAAAGTCGCCAGCACGGGGCGGTGATCGGACAGAGTACACGAGGGATCCTTATCCAGGTGCCAATCAAGCACTTCCACTTTACGAGGCGACAACCTTCGCGCGTTGGCGTTTTTCGCCTGTGAGAAATAGATGTAATCTATCCTTTCTTTGGAACCATTGAGGTCGGTATACGCCGCCTCTCTCTCTTTTATTCGCGTTAATAGATCTTCGGCGTTTGGGTTTATGTCTCGCATAATATCATTAAGTTTTTTGCGTTCACTGTCCGTGTAATAGTGCAGATTAAAGTCGCCGAGAAAAATCGAGTCCGTCCACTGTGTGCTAGTATCAAGGAGCCATCTCGCGGGAGACGTCGTGTCTTTAGCGCTGAGCAATTGATAAATGATATCCGGGGTCGTTGGCATGTGGGTCGTTGCAAGCGTGAGATTAACTGGAGCGCTAATCTGGATTTTTGCAAAACCCTTTCTCACAAGAGTATCCTCCGGGTCTTCTCCAGATAATCTTGCATATTCGGTTGTAGAACAGTTTGAAAGCTTTGTTTTGCTCAAAATCACCAGTCCATTGGTCATTTTTCCGGTAATACTATTAGTTACCAATTTAATTGCATCTTTCAGCCTATCTCGTAACATACTTGGAATGTCTCCAAAATGGTTTAACACCACCTCAGCCATGTCGTCGCTTGCATGGAGACCAAAATCAAAGTCCTGCATGTATTGATATGGATATTCTATTGTCAGTGGATCGATGATGGACTCCTTCCGAAAATCTGGGCCCCAAACCTCTTGCAGGCAGACGATGTCCGGACTGAGGCTCTTTATCTTTTTTACAATTTCTATTGCACGCGCATCGTCTTGCTCGCTTAGATGTGGCACCTTTATGTTGAATATCTCTTTTAAGCTAGGTAAATTCCCAACCTTGATGTCATCAAGTCTTGCTTCCAAATCGACCAATACTTGGTCCATCAACGAACCTTTAAAAAGCTTTGTATTGAAAGTTAGGATGCTGAAAGTTTTTTGATTAGCTGATGTAGACATTTTTTCTCCACGTTATTGTTTGACGGCACTCGTATGAAATTCTCGAAGCCGCGTAGGGTATGCGCCGCATACCATTTTCTGGGTTTCCGATGAGCTAAATGCCAAAAAGGTACGTTTGGCTATTTGGCTTTTCCCGACGATTCGCGCGCGATATTAACTAACGTCCAGAATGCGTCAATATGACACACTTTGTCAATGGTATTTTTTGCTAGATTCAAAGGCTTCAAATCTTTCGGCTAACCGGACGTATTTTCATGGAATTGTAGATCGCGGATGCACGGCAACGGGTGCGGACATTCACCGGATAATCCAAGGTGGTTCGAACCGCCGCCCAAACACACGCGCCCGAAAATCATCGAAAAGGCGATCGCCGAAATCCGCCGCTATTACCGCGAGCCGGCTTCGGCCATCCCTTCGCTAAACCTCGCCAACGGCTCCGACCGGCAACAGCGCAGCGAGCGCCGAGAGGCTTGTTTGTCCGTTCTGGGGTGCCTTCTGCACTACCTCGACCTCGCCACGCTCCGCGTTGGCATTCCTCAAAACGACGCCTCCTTTCAAGGCATATCCATGCCGTTTATCGCCCAAAAAGCCGGCCTGAACCCGAAACGGGCGGAAAGGGCGATAGGGGATCTGGTTAAAGCCGGTTTGATTACCGTCCACCCGCTTTGCGAAAAAATCGCCGATGCCGTCTACAAGGGCTACGCCGCGATCCGGACCATATCGGCGAAATTCTTCTCCCTGTTCGGCCTCGGCGGCCGGCTGAAATACGAACGCGACAAGGCCTCGGCCAGGCTGAAAAAGAAGGCCATAAGGTGCGCTGCTATAGGGTGCTGCCGTCAGGCGCACCGTTCGCGATCGTTGCGCCTCGCATGGCTCGGCACAATCTATAGGCGGTCGCACTTTTTTGGGATTACGGCTTGCGGCTGTAGATCAATCAACAGACCTTCGTCAGAAAAACTATCCGTCGGAAATTGGCCGTTCCTGAACATTCGAGCGCGAAACCCCATCGGCTGGTTTCATCGGAATATCGGTACATTTATGACGCCGCTTTTATGCCTTTTTTATACCGTTCTCTCTGGTTCCCAAACTCCAGTTTGGGAACGACGCCTTGAAAGCTCCAGCTTTCATCGAGTTAATCGGGAAGTCAGAGCTTCCAAGATTGTGTAACCAAGCTGAAGCTTGGTTACCAGTTGAAATATTGGGGCCCATTATAGAAAGCGTATAGCTGTCGCCATTTTCACTTAATCTGGTTCCTGACACCTGGATATTCTCAGATAATCTGGTTCAGAAAAACGGATGTAATCAGTTCCGGCGATTTATATTATCGGGCCGCTACAGTTAGTCCTTGGCATGAACAGTGTTGTATTTTTGCCTCAATTGTTCAATGAGTTTTGCCTCGATGGCTGCACGATAATCGACCGCCCAACGCAGATAGATCGATTGTGGCGAAATAATGCGTTGAGCTGGCGAGTTCGATGGCGTAGGCCGATTGAAAACCTCAACAGGCTTCTTTTGAACCGAATGACTTACGCGACCAAGTTCGGCATGCGCAACACCTCGAGAGAGCATTAGAAAGAAACCTCCACGATGTAGGTTCATTATGCCGCTCGTGTCGCCGGTCTTGTACTTCCTTATCCTCTCCCTAATGCTACTTGTTGCTATTCCGACATAAAGTACGTTTTTTTCAGACGTCGATGGCTGCAATATTTCTGAATGGTCTGTAAAAGCGTAATACCCAGGCTCATTCGGAATGTCAACGGTCACATTAAGGGTGTCCCAGTTGTACGGTGCACTCCAAACGCAAGAAAGGTGTGGAAAGTGATTGCTAGTCATTTGATGTCCTCATGGTCCGTAAACTGGGTAGAGCAATAGCGTAACCCGGCTTCAAATAACCAAATGGCGCTTGGTATTGGAGCGGCAAGCTGTAAATTATGGGCCGGTACCGGAAGCATTTCCGATAACGTTGTAACTTGATTGAATGTGATGTTACTAAATCTATAAAAATCAGTTCCAGATGCTGCCGCGATACTATCGAATTCCACTAAGTTACCCCCCACTCATGGCTTTTCGTTTGTAAATTAATAACTAACATCAAGAATGCGTCAATATGCCGCATTTTGTCAATGGTATTTTTTGCTAGATTCAAATGCTTTGAATCATTCGGCTAACCGGACGTATTTCTATGGGATTGTAGATCGCGAATGCACGGCAATAAGTGTGGTCACTCACCGGATAATCCGAGGTGGTTCGAGCCTCCGAAGCAACACACTCGCCCCAAGCTCATCGAAAAAGTCATAGCAGAAATCCGGCGTTACTACAGCGACCCCGCCTCGTCCATCCCATCGTTAAATCTGGCCAACGGCTCCGACCGACAACAGCGCAGCGAGCGCCGGGAAGCCTGCCTGGCCGTTCTTGGCTGCCTGCTGCATTATCTCGACCTCGCCACGCTCCGCGTCGGCATTCCGCAAAACGATGCGTCCTTCCAAGGCATCACCATGTCTTTCATCGCCGGCAAGGCCGGCCTGTCGTTAAAACGGGCAGAGCGGGCGATTCGTGACTTGGTAAAAGCCGGCCTGATCACCGTCTATCCGCTTTGCGAAAAGCTCGGCGATACGATTTATAAGGGTTATGCCGCGATCCGGACGATATCGGCCAAGCTGTTTACCCTTTTCGGACTGGCCGGCCGTCTCAAATTCGAGCGGGACAAGGCTTCGGCCCGATTGAAAAAAAAGACGTGCAAACAAGAAACGAAGAACAAAGCGAAAATCGATTTGATTTCAAGTGCTGCAAGTCAATCCACGCCGGCAAGCGCGAATAGCGCCCGCCGCTCGGCGCTCCGCAGTATCAAGGACATTCTGAACACCACCTAATTTACAACATCGGATTTTCAACGTATTTTCCGGGCGGTTGCGCCTCGCCGCACCTTTGCCATAGCAAACCGCCGTCCGCTTATACTGACTTCGCTGTCAGCATTGGAAGACATAGCCCTTGCCACGACATTTCGCATATTTCCCGAATGCCCGAACGATCGTCTTTCGGGCAAATTAAGTGTCCGCCTCGAACCGACCGGCGACCGAAGGGCCTTCCGGAGCGAGTTTAAGTGAGGTGCTGCTTGCGCTTAAGTGCGTGGACTTATTCAGCCTTCTTTTCAGTTAAAGAAAAGGAGCCTTCGGCGGTTTATTTGATTCGCTCAATCGCCGCTGGGCTAATCGGTTTATTAGAGTGTGGTAGATTGGCCGCCTTTTGCTTACAGGATCGTCTCCACCATGCGCTATACCGTTTTCACGCTCGTCTGTATTGCCTTGTCGGCATGCTCGCAACCTCAAGCCAGGCGCGACGCCTCGGCCGCCTTACCGCCTCCGGCCAATGTACGCCCATTACATTACGAAAGTTTTACCGTCTGGCTGGATTGCCAGAAACGCGGTGCCGTGAAATTCAGCTACAACGCCCAGCGCGACAGCGGCAACAGCAAACGAGAAAGTGGTTTTTATCTCGATCCCCAAGTACCGGCCGAATGCCAGCAAACCAACGCCAAGGGGTATGGCCATGATTATGACCGCGGCCACCTGGTCCCGGCGAACCATCTGGATCATTCAGAAACAGCGATCAAGCAAAGCAACACCATGACCAACATCCTGCCGCAAGCCGCCAACATGAACCGGGGCGCCTGGCTGCTGACCGAGGAAATCATCGAGTGTTACAGAGACATCGACGAGCTTTTGGTTATCGGTGGGGTAATCTGGGGCAACAACCCGGCTGACGATTATTTCGTGCAATCCCATGGCGTAATGACGCCAGACGCCTTCTGGAAGGTGATCATTCGAGGTCACGGTCAGGATGAACGGGCGATTGCCTGGATCGTGCCGAATAGCCAAGAAGCCACCAAGAAGAACCTGGATCGTTATTTGGTAACGGTCGACGAAATCGAGCGCCTAACCGGCGAGAAAATACCGGTGGCCGACTATGCGAAGCATGACAAGCCATCGGCTTCATGGGTGCTACCGAGAGGTTGCGACAAGAGCTAAAACCGGTTAAATGTACACGTCGATGCTTGTGGCGGGTGCCGAGGAAGGCGAAACCGTGGCCGATTCCATGAGTTTCAACACGGCTTCTCCCTGTTGCCTTTGCATATCTTGAGCCTTTTTCAACATGGCGACTTCAACTTGTTGCCCGGTTTTTTGGGCACTCATTTGAGTAGCCAGCGCGGCGATGGATGAAACTGAGTCGAGCATATCCTCCTCCTTGAGAAAGAACCTAAGCCAAAGTCTTTCTCACGCATTGTCTGGCAAAGGCCAGGATAGGCAGTTCACCGCCACAGTATGCTTCAAACAATTGATCGACGTCGAGGGGATTGAGGAAAACATAAACGCCAAAACCGGTTCTGGACAAAAACTCGCTGCTGAGCGTTTCGATGAACGCGAACCGGCCGGCAACGGTTTGACTAGCTATGTTCGATGCAGACATGGCAACCTCCTTCATTGGGTAACCTTGCAAGAACCAGGGTATGAAGCCTCTCCAGGGTCTTTCATGCCACCTTGGTTATCGGCTGATAAATGCCCACCTTAAGGCCGCCTACGGTATTGATAGAGCGGCAAGCGGAATAAGCCAAATTATGTTAATTACCGTAATTATGTAATTACACTTGAAAACTGTAATAATCGTCTATACTATCCCCCAAGTTACATGTTTGGAGGATACCCCCATGGCGGCGCCACGCTTAACCGAAGAAGAAGTCCACGAAGCTTGCGCCGAAATCGCCGCCCAAGGCCAGCGCCCGACCGTCCTGAATGTTTACGATAGGCTGGGCCGGGGCAGCCTGACGACGATCACTAAATACTTCAACAGTTGGAAGGCCTCGGACGAGGCGCGGGACTTCCGGGCCGAGGATCTGCCGGCGGTCGTCAAGTTGCCGGACGAGCTGTCCGGCGAAGGCGAGGACCTGATGAAGCGAATGTGGAACGTCGCCAAGGGCTTGGCCGACGCCGAGCTCGAGGTACAGCGCGAGGCCTTGCGGCAGGCCGAACAGGCCAGCCTGAAAAAGGTCGAGGAGGCCTTCGCGTTTTCCGAGGCCCAGGCCTTGAAAATCGAGCGCATGGAGGAGGACTTCAGGACGATCCGGGTCCAGTTGGAGGAGGAATTCGCGACCCGCAAAAAGATCGAAAGCCAATTGGCTGGCGAGGAAAAAAACAATGTGGCGCTATCGAAAGACAACGAGCGGCTCCGGCATGAAATCGAGGAACTAAGAAAACAAACCGCCTCGCTGGAGGAAGAGAACAAGGCGGTGCAGGCCGAACGGCGGGAACTGCAAAAGGACCACGCCGAAGAAATCAAGCGCAAGGACGCCGAAATCCGCGCCTTGGACATCCAGGCCGGCAAGCTGCAATCGTCGCTGGAGGCGCTGGCGAAAAACGCCGGGGAGGCCAAGGAGGAAGCCGGGCGCAAGGATGCCGAACTGTCCAAGCGGCTCGCCGAGCTCGAAAAATTGCGCGGCCAATTCGAATCGGCCCAAGCCGAACTGGCCGCCGCGCAAGCCGGCCGGCAAGCCGCCGACAAAACCGCGTCGGAAGCCGAAAAACGCGCCGCCAACCTGGAAGGCCAGCTAGCCGTTTATCGGTCGCCGGACCGGACGGCTCAAAACGGGGAAGAGGGCGCCAAGGAATGACTTATATCGTAAATGCCCACAAATACCCCTACTTGACTGATTTAATCAACAATGGCGGCGGCTTGAGCGTGGAATATACCGGGAAGCTCGATTCATCGCGGTAGCCTTCGACGAGGGAGGCACCGTTTGGGAAAGCAAAAGCGAGTACGATTCGATAGAAGCCTTGCTGGACGAAGCCGAGCAAGGGCTGAAGCGTTGGGCGGAGGGGAAGAGGTGAGGGGCGATGATCCATTGCGGCCTGTCTCTCTATGATATTCAGAAAGGAAAACTAAATGCAGATTAACAAATTATTGTGTCGAAGATCGTTTTCCGGTAGATATGCAGTTAAGTATTTAATTCCTTGTTAGGCAGCAATACATCACGCCATGATCGAGACGCCCACCCCGCTACCACCCGTGCCCGTTAAGAGAGCAATCCAGCCAACCGTTGGCGAGGTAATAACGAGCCTTGCCACTGGCAACAGCTACACGATTGGGATTCAAATCGGTGAGGGAAACTTCGGAATTGTCTATTCGTGCAAAGACGTCTGGGACAACGACCTCGCCGCCAAAGTTTTGAAACCCATCGGAAGCTACGAAAAAGTAAAGGCGGCCGCAGAGGCGGAATTTATCAAGTTGCTTCAACTGAGAAACCCGTACATCACGTTCGTTTACGACGCTTTCGAGTACCGGGATACGTTTTACATCATCACAGAAAGATGTCATTCGCCTATTACAAGTCTTTTCGCAATGGAGAACTTCGACGGCAAGCTCTGGCTCATGCCCATTGCGCGAGGGCTTTTGCAGGCAGTGCATTATCTGCACATTAATAATTACGCCCATCAAGACATTCACGCCGGCAATGTTTTCGCCGCATTTGTCAAAGACGAGATGATTCCAGAGGCCAAGCAAGTCATTCAGTTCAAGCTGGGAGATCTTGGTGTTGCTCGACTACTGAACGAAATTGACGGCGAAAATACAAGAGCTCAATGGATGCTTCCACCGGAAGTTTTGAACACCGCAGAATTCGGCCCAACTGACCACCGTATCGACATCTATCACGTCGGCTTGTTGTTTCTCGAACTGGCGTACTCGAATGCGCTTCGTTTTAGCACTCAAGAGATTCTTGAGGGAAAGCCTAGAGAAATGGCGTTAGCATTGCCACTGCCGTATAGCTTTGCGCTTGAGAAAGCACTTCGCCGACATGTTGAATATCGCACTGCAAACGCGATGGAGTTCTGGCGTGACCTCCATACTCCTGAGCAAGCAGATGACAACGGCCTATAAATTGCCGCCTAACCCACTCGGTCAACTGGACAGCCTCCAAGCTGCGCTTGCAGGCCCGTAGATGTGTTGAACAGCGTGAAGCCCGGTAGGGTACGCACCGCGTACCTTTTGGCGGTTCGTTTCATCGGCGCCCTTGAAAAGGGTATACGGAGCATGCCCTAAGCGACTAATGTACAGCGGGGTTATGTTTCATTAACCAATCCCCTCTCAAGGGCAGAGGCTTGATTTTCGAAAATGGCCATTGCTGTTGTCATTCGCCTGAAACCAAGATGGCGATAAAACGACTCCTTGCCCGGAACAGAGTAAAGCAGGATTTTCTTGTGACCGGCCGACATTGCAATGAGCTTTGCGACGATTTCTTTTCCTAAGCCTATGCCTTGATGTGTGGGGAGAACTGCGACGTCACAGATGTAAGAACAATCCGCACCGTCAGCAAGTGCTCGACCGACACCGACCAAACGGCCAGAGTCGTAAACGAAGAACCGAAACATGCTGTTTGAGAATGCCTTCTCAAGATCAACAGGGTTCTTCTCGCCCAGTGGCGCCGCCAGATAGAGGGCCGCAAGTTCTTGCCAATCGACGCCCTCAGGTGTTTCTTTCCATTCAAGTTGCAACCAAACCTCCCGATGAAGCATAACTATTGATTATCAGGCAAGTCTGCCTGCGTATAAAAATGCCGCCGACTCTATTACAGGGATGCCGTAAAAGTCAAAACGGAACCATCGCCGGCTTTCCGATATGACTACAAATTGATCGTCAATGTCTCCCTTTTTTCGTTTTTTCCTTTTTTTATATTTTTTAGGCGCCTCGCAGGCCACGGATGGCGAGGCTTCCAGCGCCTATATGACTACAGATTGATCGCGATATGACGACAAATTGATCGTTTAACAGCTACAGATTGATCGTTACAGGTCTACGGATTGATCTCATATGACTACAAATTGATCGTTATCGACTACATAAAATTTTTGATGTAGTTGTTTTTGCAGCCGGGTGGGTTTATAGTGATACATCGCATTCTTTATGTAGTCATTTTAACGTGGACAAACCCGCCCATTTAACGGTCGTCAAATCCAACAAGGTCGTGGAAGCCAGCTATATGCTGACGCTGGCCGAGCAGCGGGTTTTGCTGGCGTGCATCGCCCAGATCGACGCCAAACAGGAATTGACCGAGAATTACCGCTTCGAAATCACCGCCTCCGGCGTGGCCGATTTGGCCGGATTGGACAGCCTTTCCAACGCCTACCGCGACCTGAAGAAAGCGGCCGAAAAGTTGTACGAACGTAGCGTGATTATCGACGATCCCGATCCCGACAACCCGCAAATCACCCAGCGCAAGACGCGCTGGATCAGCAGCATCGATTACGTGCCGGGCGAGGGCAAGCTGGTTCTCAGCTTTTCGGTCGGTATCGTGCCGTACTTGTCGCAATTGTCGCGCGAATTCACCAAGTACAAGCTCAAGCACGTCGCCCGCTTCGAAAGCGTGTATTCCATCCGCCTATACGAATTGTTAGTGCAATGGAGTTCCGCCGGCGAGCGCGAAATCGAGGTCGAGTGGCTGAAAAAGCAGTTCCAGGTCGAAGACAAATACGACCGCTTGAGCAACCTTAAAAGCCGCGTCATCGATCCGGCCGTGGAGGAAATCAACCGGCATTCCAATTTGTGGGTGAAATACGGCCAGCGCAAATCCGGCCGGACGGTCACTCACTTCCAGTTCCAATTCGGCCTGAAGGACCAGCCGCCGGCGCCGGAACGAAATCGGCTCACCGAAGACGAAATCAACAAGCAGGCGAGGCCGGGGGAGAGCAGGGCGGCGGTGATTGCCAGGCTGACGGGAACGTCGTTGTCTGAAATGGCTAAGCCGGGGGAAACGTTTGAGCAGGCTTTGGAGCGGAAGCGGGTGCTGGCGGAGGCTAAGAAGAAGTTGCGGTAACGGATTGTTACGTAGTCCGATAATTCGCGACCGATGAGCTTCCTCATTTCGGCGGCATCGTCGCGTTTCGGCCAAAGCCTTCGATAAAGGAGAGGGGCTTTTACGACATACTCTAAAGGGAGAAAATGACCGTTTTCAAGGAATCGGCGCAGCCCATTTTCCCCTTTTCTCGAAAACGGCCCGCTTCCGGTTGGGGGGGCCGAAAGTTTCCCGATATGACGACAAATTGATCGTCGCCAACCCTTTTTTTATATTTTTTAGGAGCGCTGTAGCCCTGAACGGCGCGGGTTACAGCGGCGATATGGGGAGAGATTGACTGTATTAAAGGAGTTTATTCCTATGCTTTCCCTTTGCGCTTAATCCTAAAAATTTCCTTCCCTTGGAATCCGCAATATCGATGCATAGAACAATAAAAAAGAGTAGGATTAAATCCTATTAAATCGACATGAGGTGTCGCCATGCGTACCACTCAACAATTGAGCATTACCCTTCCCAACGAAATGGCGGCAATCGTTAAATCGAAAGTCGAGGCCGGCGAATATGCCACCGAAAGCGAGGTTATCAGGGATGGAATTCGCGCCTTGCTTGCGCGGGATCGAGCGGTAGATAACTGGCTGCATGACCAGGTTGGGCCGGCGTATGATGCGCTCAAGGCTGATTCTTCCCGCGCCGTCAGTCTCGATCAGGTGAAAGCCAGGCTAAGGGCCGAGCACAAGGTCGCGACCGAAGCATGACCTACACTGTTGTCTTTACGCCAGAGGCCGAGGAGCAGTTAGCCGCGATCTATCGGTACATCGCGACTGCCGCATCACCGGTCATAGCCGAACGATACACCGGCGCAATCGTGGAATTCTGCGAAGGGCTTGTCATGTTTCCGGAACGCGGCGCGATTCATGATGACATCCGTCAAGGTTTGCGCGTTACCAACTACAAAAAGCGCTCAGTGATTGCTTACGCGATTGATGGTGATCGAGTCTCGATCATTGGCGTTTTTTATGGCGGCCAGGATTACGAGGCGGCGCTACAGTTCGAGCTGGATAGTTGATAGTCGCCTAGCGACAACCCCTAAAATATCCTTCCCAACGAAACAACAACAAGGCTTCTCGTTTAAAACGGGACACAGAGGAAGGCTTAACCGTTCGCCCTGAGCTTGTCGAAGGGTGAACGGTTAAGCCATTCATGGTTCGACTTTGCTCACCACGAACGGCTTAACCTATGACTGTCCCGGCTTAAGTTGGTAACCCAACAACAAGACCTGTTGTTGTTTTAATAAACAACATATTTAAATATATTTAAGGCCATAAGGTGCGCAGACTATAGGGTGCTGCCGTCAGGCGCACCGATCGCGACCGTT
>JAQTYP010000061.1 GCA_028688235.1 Methylomonas sp. | reverse complement strand
AATTCGTATCGCCAAGGACAGGATAGTTTATCTGACCGAATCTCTTAGACAGGCGGAACAAGAGGTTCCAAATGTGCAGGCTGGCAAGCCCTTGTCCCGGGATGAACAGCTCAGGATGCTGAAGTCCAAATTCATCCATGTCAGTTCGCTTTATACGAACAAACATCCCGATGCGCTCAGAATCAAACGCCAAATTCAAAATCTGGAGCCCGGATTCGACGGCGAGATGACGATGCAGGATGCGCAAACCGAGCTTAAAGCCGCCGAAAGCGAACTAGCCCAATTGCAAGAGAAATTTTCGGCTACACATCCGGATGTCGTCAAACAACAGCAAAGAGTCGCAAAGTTAGAACAGAGGGTTAATGAGGGTTCGTCCCCCCTCGGTGCTTTCTCTGCCGATGCAAATTCAGGCAATCTGGCTTATATCAGTTTGAACGGACAACTGCGTGCGACCCAACACGAGTTGGAGCATCTTTCGGAAGTCAAGGAAGCCTTACAGAAAAACATCAAGGAAATCCAAGCCAACATCGACAAAACCCCGTTGGTCGAAAAGGAATATCTGGACCTCGACAGGCAGCGCCAAACCAGTCTGAATAAATATGGCGAGTTGGAGGCCAAGTATCGGGAAGCCAAGTTGGCCCAGACCCTGGAGGAGGAACAAAAAGGCGAGACCTTCACGCTAATCGAACCTCCTATAGCACCGGAAAAACCCGAAAAGCCCAATAGGAAGAAGATTGTCGCGCTGGGTCTGGGTTTGGGTCTGGGTTCCGGATTAGGCATCACCGTTTTACTGGAATTATTGCACGAGGTGGTCCGTGGTGCCAAAGCCTTGGAACGCATCACCGGAATGCCGCCTATTACCGTGATTCCTTACATAGAAACGCCGCAAGACAATGAACGGCGCAAAAAACGCACGCGTCTGGCGTGGATGATCTCGGTGTTCGTGCTGATTGTCGCCGTGATATTGACGCATTTTTTCGTAATGCCGTTACAGTTCATTTGGGCAAGCGCCATAACGAAACTCGGACGGCTGTGAGGGTACATGCATTTTCTTTTTTCTCTCGGGTTTAGGCTTTGACTACCAATACTGAACAGCAGCACGCATTTTCTTCCATACAGTACACCCGTACCCGTAGGGTCACGGTGACGCCCGAGGTCATGCGGGAGCGGCGTCTGATCATGGGGCTGAAAAACGATCCACATGCCGACGTATTTCGTTTGTTGCGCACCCAAGTGCTCAAGCAATTGCGCGAAAACAACTGGACCAGTCTGGCCGTCGTCGCGCCGACAGCTGCCTGCGGCAAAACCTTTGTAACGGCAAATTTGGCAATTGCCCTGGCTTTGGAAGTCAACCAGACGGTTCTGATCGTAGATGCCGATTTACGTAATCCTCAAATGGGCTGGTATTTTGGCATGGATGTGCAAAAGGGATTGTTCGATTATCTGCATTCGGATATTCCTGTGGAGGAGTTGTTGGTCAATCCGGGATTCGAGCGCTTGGTTTTACTACCGGGCAGGCATACGACTTCTGCATCATCAGAGCTATTGTCGTTACCGAAAATGACGGCCTTAGTCGCCGAACTGAAAACACGCTACGCGTCGCGCCTAGTCCTGTTCGATTTGCCACCTCTACTGAGTTCAGACGATGCGCTATTGTTCATGCCGCATTTCGATGCGGCGCTGCTCGTCGTCGAAGACGGCAAGACCACGCCGGAAGAGGTGAAGCGCTCTTTGGTAATTTTGGACGAAACCAATCTGGCTGGAACGGTGTTGAACAAAGTAAATGGGGCGGCGTTTCCGAGATACCTGCAATCGGGGCAGTAACGGGAAAATTTTTTAATGTTGCTTTAAATCAGGTGCATAAGAAAACATGAATACTCGGATATCTAAACCGGAAACCATCAAGCAGTCCAGTCGACCATTTAGTTCGATTCAAGACAGTTGCAACTCCGTCAATCAGTCGGATGTCATCACTATCTTCGGTTTGCGCTTGAGTAAGGTGACTTTGCCGCAAGCGGCCGATTCGATAGTGCAGGCGGCGAAGACGCGCCGGCGCGGGTTTGTAGTTACTCCCAACGTTAACATGCTGACCTTGTTGCCGTTCGAACCGGATTTGGCAGGCCTCTGCAATCAAGCCTTGTATCAGTTGGTCGACGGTTGGCCTATTGTTTGGGCGAGTCGCCGTTTGCATCAGCAAGGTTTGCCCGAACGGGTAGCCGGTTCCGATGTATTTCCGCTGATTTGCGAACGTGCTGAACAACAGGGATTGACGCTGGCGTTGATGGGGGCTGCGCCCGGTATCGCCGACGAAGCAGTGCGCCGGCTTAAGGTTGCGTATCCCAATCTCAAGATCGTCGGTACCTACTGTCCGCCGATGGAAACCCAGTTTTCCGAACAAAGTAACGCCGACATGGTGGTATTCTGCAATCGAACCCGTCCGGATATTTTACTGATCGGCATGGGTATTCCCAAGCAGGAGCGCTGGATCAGCGCCAATATCGACAAGCTGGACATTGGCGTAGCCTTGTGTTTCGGTGGAGTGATCGACTTTACCGCCGGAAGAATCATGCGTTCGCCGCCGTGGGTCGTCAAAATCGGCATGGAATGGTTTTGGCGTTTGTTGATGAGCCCAAAGCAATACTGGCGACGCACGTTATTACGGTTTCCTCTGTTTTTTCCGATGTTTTTTAAGGAATGGATCGGGAATCGTGCTGGAAAATTGTAAGGAGCGACGCATGGTCGCGACTAGATGACTTTTATTTTGAACTAAACAACCGACAAGAAACGATGATCAAACTAGCCGTTATAGGACTTGGCAAAATGGGATTGTCCCATCAATCCATCATCAATATGCAACCAGATGTACAACTGGTTGCCGTTTGCGACAGCACTCGTTTCGTGCTGGATATGCTGGAAAAATATACCGGAGTGCGCGTTTACAACAATCTCAGCAAAATGCTGCAAAGCGAAGACCTGGATGCGGTCATTATCGCCACGCCGTCAAAATTTCACGGCCCTATGGTCAGGGAATGCCTAGAGCATAATCTGCACGTATTTTGCGAAAAGCCTTACTGCCTGGATGTGACAGAAGGCGAACGACTTGCCGAATTAGCCAAACAGAAGGGCTTGGTTAACCAGGTCGGCTACCACTATCGTTTCGTCGGCGCGTTTCAGGAGGTCAAACGCTTATTGGATATCGGTGCAATTGGCGATGTCGCCCATATCAAGGCAGAAGCATACGGCCCGGTGGTGTTGCGGCCGTCGGGCTCCAGTTGGCGTAACCAGCGTAGCGAGGGAGGCGGTTGTTTGTACGATTACGCCGCGCATCCACTCAATCTGGTTAACTGGTATTTCGGCATGCCGGAATCGGTTGGTGGAACGGTCATGAACAAAATCTTCTCGGCGGATTCCGAAGATGAAATCTATGCCACCTTGCGTTTCGGTAGTGGCTTGAGCGGCCAGTTATCGGTCAATTGGAGCGATGAATCCTATAGGCGCATGACCACTAAAATCAGTATTTCCGGTACCCGAGGCCGAATCTATGCCGACCGCCAGGAATGCCAGGTCTATTTGCGCGACGGAGGTAATTTGCCCGACGGTTACCTATCCGGCTGGAACGTGCGTTATACCACCGAATTAACGCCGGAAGTTTGGGCGTATGTTCGTGGCGAAGAATACTCCGCGCAGCTCGATTACTTCGTACAACGTATTAAGGCAAAGGAAATGGACAATATCAATTCTTTTACCAGTGCACTGCAAACCGACCGCTTGATGCGCATGTTAATCGACGACAGTGAGCGTGAACCGATTGCGGCGTCTGGCGACTACCAGCCACTAGCCAAAGGCAATTCGTCTTGGTGGCAGCGTTTGACCAATGCATCGTAATCGATTTCGTAGAGTGGACTTTGTTAATCATCTGCTCGTGAATATAGTAGGCATTCCTGTGGGAGCGACAGTTTGTCGCGACAAAGCTTCATCCCACGCTGATTTTTAAAATAATTGAACCCAACAATGGACAAAGTTTTATTCGGTGACAACCAGTTCTTCGGCGTAAACCACATGTCGGAAGAAAAAGCCCGTGCCCAAAGCATGCGTTTTCGCGACACTCAAGCCATGATTGATGTATTGGATATGGCTTATGAAGCGGGCATCAAAACCTTCATGTGCACCACACACGAACGTATCGGCGAAGTTTGCGACTATTTCCGCAAGCATGCCGACCGCTATCCGGATTATCGGTTTTATCCCGGTATGCCCTACGCCCATAAATACGCCAATGCAGTAACCGATCATGGCATTGTAGGTGCCATCAAACGCTTCCTGCCGAACGACGGCTTGATGGATGCCGTGGTGAGAGGCGGCAGCGCGGTCGCTAAAAAGGAAATCGACGGCATCGCCACGCTACTAATCGATGCCGAAATGAAAATGTTTGAAGGCTTGTCCACGCCGGTGATCTTTTTGCAAAACGTCGTCACCGATTTTCTACTGGGGTTGGGCATGAAAGACGCGTTCCGCGTCTTCGCCGACCACGTCAAAACCCGTTACAACGCCGAACCGGGCTTTTTTAGTATGAACATGCCGCGTTTGCTGGACGTGCTGGAAGAAGTCGGTGTCGAAAATCCGATCATTTGTTCCAACATCAACAAGATCGGTTTCCGGATGTGCGGCGGCGTCGATTTGTACCAGCAAATCCTGGCGCAACGGCAATTTAGGCCTGTTGCCATGTCGGTGCTGGCTTCGGGCGCCATTCCGCCGCGCGAAGCCATCGAGTATGTGTGCCAGCTACCCAAAATAGAGTCTATCGTCTTCGGAGCATCAAGCCGAGGCAATATTCGCCAAACCAAAGCGTTGATCGACGAATTCATGGCCGTAAGGCAAGACTAACATTTTCTTCGTCACGCAATGAACAGGGGTGAACAATGATCTTTTCGAAATGGTTAAAAATGAGTTGTGGGGTGCTAGCAATCGCATCCAGTTCGCCTGCCTATACCTGCGATGCGCCGGTCGGTCGGTTTTGTGTCGATTTTTACCGGGGCACAAACCTGGAAGGAAAGCCTCTAACTACACTGAAAACACCCTTTATCAAATACAACTGGAAAAATCGCAGCCCGGTGCGTCGTATCCCTTACGACAATTTTTCCGCACGCTGGCGCGGCCAATTCGATTTCAAAGACGGCCAGTATGCATTCAATGCCGCCGCAGATGACGGCTTGCGCATCCTGCTGGATGGAAAACCGATACTCGATGTATGGCAAGGCGCAAGTGCGCAAGCCCACAAGGCAGAAGTTTCGCTTGATGCCGGCCGGCATTTGGTCGAAGTCGAATATTTCGAAGCCAAGGGTAATGCCAGTATCCAGGTTGATTGGCTGCATCAGTCTTCGGCACCCACTGCCACAGATTTAAAATTGGATTCCCCATCCAATTTATCCGCAGCGGTAAATACACAGGTGGGCGGTAATCAAACAAATACCCCTGCATATAAAAAGACTTTGGTGCAAAACCCTAATCAAGTGGCGATAGGGGTAAATCTCCCGTATTTTAGCTATTCGGATCCGGCCGTGCCTTTCAAGGATTTAATAACTCAGTCCGGATTGATTGGCGTCATCAAAAATGGCACTAATGATCCCTGCCCCGAACAACCTGAGTTTGACGAAACAGGATATCCTCGTTACCTACCGGCTGGCTGCCGATTTCGTTTAGTTAGTGTGTTTCATATTTTGAATGACAAGTTCTGGCCTAAAGGTACGCCCAGTTATCAGTCCGGGCACTATGTCCTTCTTTATGCCGGTAATGGCAATATACGTTTGAGTTGGGATGCTACGAACGTAAAGAAAATATCGGCAGGGCGTATTGAATTTGATGTCCCGAAGCCAACTGCAGGCATCATGCTGGAAGTTTTGGACACAGAACCGGGCAACCCTGTGCGCGATCTTCACTTGGTACATGAGGACTACGAGGCGTCGTTTCGCATCCATCCGTTTAACGAGAAATGGTTAAAGCTACTAGAGCCGTTCTCAGTTTTGCGGTTCAAGGATTGGGGGCGTATAGACGACAATTTAAAGGTTTTTTCAGGCACGGCCGTAGCACATACCCCGAACTCGATTACCTTGGGTACCGACGCGCCCGCCGATAACGGGGTCTTCGACAATATGGTGGCTAAGATTAACCTGGATAACCAAGGGACATGGTTAACGATAGCCAGATATGAAGGTAGTAGCCGTACCCTATATTTGAAATCACCGATACAGGTTTCCAAAACGGGTAGCCAGCCCTGGATTTACCTCTTTGATTTCGTTAATCGCAGTTGGGACAAGCGGGCGAGACCCGTAACGCTCGATCAAAGTTCTTCGCGTGGTATTGCTTTCGAAACTATGATTCAACTGGCGAATACCTTGAACATCAATCCTTGGATCAATATTCCGACGGCGGCTGATGACAACTTCGTCGAGCAACTGGCTATGTTGATCAAGGCGCAACTAAAGCCTAGCCTGAAAGTGTATCTTGAATATTCTAATGAAAATTGGAACAGCATATTTCCAGGATTTCATTATGCAAATGCCAAGACCGAGGAATTGCAACTTTCCGGGACATCGCCGCAGTCAGACGCTTGGCACGCTTATCGCTCGGTGGAAGTGTTCAAAATCTTCAATCGTGTATTCGGAGAGCCAGATTTACGGGAGAACAGAACTCAAAGCCGGTTGGTACGGGTATTAAGCTCGCAAACCGCGTGGTTGGATAGAAGTTTGAGAGTGATGGACTGGCAAATGCCGAACGGCGCCGCACCTACCAATGGTGCGCAAGCAAACAAGTTTGCCGACGCTTTTGCAGCGACCACGTATTTTTATATCGATCCGCCCGAGTTGTTAGATACCGTCGATTTTGACGCATTGTTTAGCTTACAGGCCGATAACATCGACAAAATGTTCGGCACACAGGAACGTCCGGGAATAATCCGGCAATTATTGGCGGAGACAAACAAACGAGGGCTGCAACTTGTGACATATGAGGCGGGAACGCATTTGCTGGCCCCATCCGGTCGAGACGATTTAGTTGCAAAATTAGCGGCAGTCAATCAAGACCTGCGAATGAAGGATGTTTATGGCCGCTTGCTTGGACATTGGAATCAATTGTATCGCGAGTTTGGTAAGGATGAGGTTGGGGTTTGGAACCAATTCTCGCACATTAGTCGTTACAGCCAGAATGGTTACTGGGGATTATTGCAGTCTACCTATCAAGACCCGGCGACAGCGCCTAAATATCAGGCAATTTTGGATTTTTCCAAAGGCAGCGTCCAGTAATACCGCGGTTTAGGAGTTTCAACATTAATCCGAATTGGTTTGCCTATGTGGCATTGTTTTCCTGGCCGCTGGTTTCGTTTTATCTGTATCAGCGCTTGCCGTTGGCAAAGGCTACACTCTGGTCGATTTTAGGCGCCTATTTGTTGTTGCCGAAGGGCACCGAAGTCGATCTGCCTATGGTGCCGCCTTTCGATAAGGTCACAGTGCCTAATTTAACGGCGTTCTTGATCTGCCGGTTTGTTTTGGGTAGGAGGGTGCCGCTGTTACCAGCGGTACCAGCAGCGAAGGTGTTGATGCTGCTTTATATAATCAGCCCGTTTGTTACGGCTCTATTGAATCCAGACCCGGTCGTTACGGGGCAAACGTTTATCGAAGGTATGAAAATCTATGACGCGATGGCGATCGTAATTAGGCAGCAATTGTTCATTCTGCCATTCTTGTTAGGATTGCGGTTTTTTCGCTCGGCAAAGGATATGGAGTCCATATTGTTGGTTTTAATACTCGCCGGGCTCTGGTATTCATTGCCTATGTTGTTTGAAATAAGAATGAGCCCGCAGTTGCACAACTGGATTTACGGCTATTTTCCGCACAGTTTTCAACAACAGATACGGGATGGCGGGTTTCGCCCTATGGTATTCATTGGTCACGGCTTATGGGTGGCGTTTTTCATCATGACGACTTTGCTTGCCGCACTCACATTTCACCGAATACGGAGGCCATCAATCCGTCAACTCTCAAATGGCATGGTGATCTTCTATTTGGCGGTAGTTTTATTGTTATGCAAGAGTATGGCATCGTTTGTCTATGCAGTAATTGGCGCGATTTTGATTAGTTTCATCAGGCCTATCTTTCAGGCTCGTATTGCATTAATCATGGTGTTAATAGCCATGACTTATCCAATTAGTAAAGGGTTGGATTGGTTTCCAACTCAGACAATCATTGATCTCGCGGCGGAGGTTAGCGAGGAGCGGGCGAAATCGTTTGCGATGCGTGCCCATAATGAAGAAATGTTATTGGATAAAGCTAATCTTCGCCCATGGTTCGGTTGGGGGACATGGGGGCGTAACCGTATCTATGATCCTGTCCTCGGCCGGGATATCAGTGTCACGGATGGTCGCTGGATTCAGGTTATTGGTATGTTTGGCTGGGTAGGCTTGATCGCGGAATTCGGTTTATTAGTGCTTGCCGTGCGAAATAGTTCTAAGGCATTGCGCTTTTTGCAGTCGCATCGTGATGCCACTGTCATGGCCTCAGTTACTCTGCTATTGGGCATGAACGTGCTTGACTTGTTGCCCAACAACACCATGACGCCATGGACTTGGTTGTTGGCCGGTGCGGTAATGGGCAGAGCCGAACAAATACGCATGGATAGAGCTGTCGGTGTCAGGCAATCGAACATAGTCAGTAATAAATCGTAATACAAGTATGGAACAGGCGAAAAATAAGCTTTCACTGAAGAAACGATCGTTTTCTGCGATGTTGTGGAGCGGTGCGGAGGCGTTCGCCAAGCAAGGGCTGCAGTTTGGCATTTCGGTCGTACTGGCACGTCTCTTAGGGCCCGAAGAGTATGGCACGATTGCATTGCTTTACATTTTCGTTGAACTTGCTTGGGTGTTTGGCGATAGCGGATTTTCCTCGTCACTGGTACAGAGACAGGATTTGACGATAGTCGACGAATCCACTGTATTCTGGATTCACGTTTTCTTTGGTTTGTTGCTGACGGGCACCTTATGTTTTGCCGCCCCTTGGGTTGCCGAATTTTATGAAAAACCCATCCTATTGCCCCTGATGCAAATTATGGCTTCGGCGTTTTTCATTTCCTCGCTTGGCAGCATTCACCATGTTCTGTTGACCAAAGGGCTGGATTTTAAACGGCCCATGAAGGTGAGCATGACCGCAGGGCTTTTCTCGGGTTGTATAGCAATTGGAATGGCATTGCAGGGCTACGGTGTTTGGTCTTTGGCTGCACAGACGGTTAGTAGCAGTATTTTGACGACAACCTTGTTCTGGATGTTGAGTGGTTGGCGGCCGCGGTTTGTGTTCAGTTTGGCATCGGCAAAAAGGCTGTTCGGATATGGTGGTTATTTGATGCTGGCAGACTTGCTGACGGTTTCCTATAACAGAATCTATACCTTGTATATCGGTAAGGTTTACTCAGTGGCTGATCTGGGTATTTACAGCCGGGCAGATAACACCAAGCAAATTCCGCTGGATGTAATGTCTAAAATGTACGCCAGAGTGGCCTTTCCTGTGTTCTCCCAGGCAGCTAGCGACAAGGAAAAATTATTGCGTGGTATGCAATATGCGCTTCGAGGGGTCATGTTGATTACCATGCCTATCATGGCAGGTTTGTTGGTGTCTGCCCAAGAAGTGGTTCTTACGTTGTTTGGTGAAAAATGGTTGTCTGTCGTACCCATCCTGGAAATTTTGTGTCTGGCCGGCGTCTTCTGGCCGTTACAGTTACTTAACACCAATATATTGAAGGCATTAGGTTTTTCACGCCTGTTATTTACTACCGAAATTCTCAAAAAGCTGTTGGGCATAGGGTTTATCGTGTTTGCAATGCCATACGGGATATTCGGGATTGCCTGGAGCCAGGTGGCATATGGCATGATGGGTTTTTTGATAAATGCTTATTTCAGCGGGCGGCAACTCGGGTATGGCATATTCAGGCAAATCGCAGATATCGTCCCGGTATTACTGGTTTCGGCAATCATGGCGACTGCTGTCTATCATTTAGGTCAATATTTTGTTCTCGATCCGATATTGATGTTGATCGCGAAAATGTTGCTAGGGATATCGGTCTTTCTGATAACCGGCTTTTTATTCAGATTGCGGATCCTCTTGGATATACCGATTTTTTTCAAAAAACAGCCATCAACCATCAGTTGAGTCGCCTTTAATGATCACTTTCATCCTTAATCGGAATCAAGTTGAAGGTGAGCTGTCGCTGGGTTCGGTGAGGCTAGGTAGAAAAATCGAACTGTTACGACTGTGCATAAATTTAACCTGACACACCCGTTTGATATACATCGGAGAGTTTTAATGGATAAGGCTGTACGCATTGCCGCAGTAATCATCAACTATAAAACGCCCGATTTGACGCTGGCTGCGGTGCGTTCGCTGTACATGCAAATGGATGCACAGCGAGATGCCATTTTCGTAGTGGACAACTGTTCCGATGATGGGTCGCTGGAAATCTTGCGCGAAGCGTTTGCCAACGAAGCCTGGCCTGGTCGCATTGAACTGCTGGCCTCCGATCGCAATGGCGGCTTTTCCTACGGCAACAACTTTGCCATGTGTCGGGTGGACGCCGAAGCCTATTTGTTGTTGAACAGTGATGCCGAATTGGACCCGGACGCTTTGAGCATGATGTGGGATGCGTTGCAAGCCGAGCCGCGTCGGGGTCTGGTTGGCCCGTTGATGCATGGTGACGATGGTGCGTTGCAGCATAGCTGTTTCGTGGACCGTTCGCCATGGAGTGAATTTTTGGCGACGGCCAAAACCGGGGTGTTGACGCGGTTGTTCGAAAATTTCGGGGTTCGCGAGGTTGCTTCGCAAGCGCCGGGCGGCGAAGCACGGGATGTGGATTGGCTAAGTTTTGTCTGCGTAATGATTCGTGGAGAGACCTTCCGAGATGTGGGTCCCATGGATGACGGCTATTTCATGTACCGGGAAGACAACGATTATTCCCGCCGCGCTCGCCAGAAAGGCTGGAGTGTGTATTACCAGCCTCAGGCCAGCGCAATGCATCTGAATAAAGGCTGGTCCGGAAAGGAACTGGCCCGTCAGCCGGCTTTTTATTACGAATCCCGGGCGCGCTATTTCCGTAAATTTTATGGTTTTTTGGGGTTTTTATCAGCCAATCTGCTGTGGACTCTGGGGCGTATGATTCGCCGGCCGCGCGAATTACTGCAGGGCCGGCCGACGTCTGTCGCCATATCCGCATGGCGTGACATCTGGACGATGCGGGTCGGCAATAAGCCGCTAACCCGCGAAGTTTAAAAGTATACCTATGGTGCGTCAGTTAGATTCAAACGAATAAGGATGTTGTTCTGAATTTTGAATTTAAATTACAACGGGTTACTCAGAAATACGATGAATTTCGATGTCGGGTTGATTGTGATTGGGCGAATTGAAGCGCAGTCTTGGCCCAAGCCTTTGCTGGCCTT
>JAQTYP010000504.1 GCA_028688235.1 Methylomonas sp. | reverse complement strand
AGCTCGGACCGGGCCTGGCTGACGACTACTGGACCTATCCGCGCGGCCTGACCGACCAGGGCTTGTTCGAAATCCTGTTCGGCGGCGCCAACGGCATGATGGGCCCGCAATACGTCAACTTCAGCACCGACGACATGCTGCACATCATGTCCTTCTTGCGCAGCATCTACAAGGGCGATCCGAAGAAGGCGGAGTGGTTGAAATAACACGTTTATCGCGAAACGGTACCCCTCTTTGAAAAAGACGACCGCATGGATGCAGAAGGTAGGGCAACGCATGGAGCAGTTGCCGAGGGGCTAGGGGAGATTTTCTAACTAAATCCCCCTCTATCCCCCTTTTTCAAAGGGGGAAGAAGATGGCTATACATCAAATTATCAGGAGATCAACATGAAAAGATTAGTGATTTTGAGTGCAACGCTGGTTGTATTGGGCTTGACTGGCACGGCCAAAGCCTACGACGGTACCAAATGCAAGGAAGCAGGCAACTGCTGGGAACCCAAACCGGGTTATCCCGCGCAAGTAGCCGGCAGCAAGTACGATCCCAAGCACGATCCCAACGAGCTGAACAAACAAGCGCAATCGATCCTGGAAATGGAAGCGCGTAATGCCAAGCGTACCGAAATCATGGCCAAGACCGGCAAGTTCGTTTACGACGTCGAAGGCCAATGATGACAAAGGGCGACTTGCTTTTCACCCCTTGAGTCAAGCCGCCCTCTGTAAACACTCCCGGCGCGGGCTAAAAAGGATAGTTAGCCCACGCCACCTTTAAAGATAAGACCACCCTGCGCCGGCATAGCAATGCGCCGGCGTTTTTTTGAATATGAATACAGAACATAGACTCGGCGACTGGCGCGACCAAGCGCTGGATTTCGAACGCCAAATCAATCACACCGTGATCGGCCAGAAGCCGGCCGTGCGTAACCTACTGCTCGCCGTGTTCGCCCGTGGCCATGTACTGCTGGAAGGCCAGGTCGGCGTCGGCAAGACCACTTTGTTGCGCGCCGTGGCGCAAGGCCTGGGCGGCCAATACCAGCGCATCGAGGGCACCATTGACCTAATGCCGGCGGATTTGATTTATTACACCTATCTGAACAGTGAAGGCCGGCCCTGCGTCGATCCGGGGCCACTACTGAAACAGGGCGAACAGCTATCGATTTTCTTCTTCAACGAAATCAACCGCGCCCGGCCGCAGGTGCATTCCTTGTTGCTCAGGGTGATGGCCGAGCGCAGCGTCAGCGCCTTCAACCGCGAATACCACATGCCGCATGTGCAAGTATTCGCCGACCGCAACCGCGTCGAGCGAGAGGAAACCTTCGAACTGCCGGCCGCCGCCCGCGACCGCTTCATGATGGAAATTTCCATCGACGCCCCCGACGAAGACGCGATACTGGATGCCTTGATGTTCGACCCTAGGTTTCACGATGTCGATACGCTGGTGGCCGGCATCGATAAAAACATTCTTTCCTACTATCAACTCAACGAAATCGCCGCGCAGATTCAAGCCGGCATTAAAACCAGCCCGACCCTGCACAAATATGCGCTGGATTTATGGAAGGCCAGCACCCGGCCCGGCGACTACGGCATCCGCCTCAGCGACGTCGATATGGATCAACTGATCCAGGCCGGCGCCAGTCCCAGAGGCATGAGCTACTTTATCCGCGCCGCCAAGGTCCGAGCCTGGCTGGAAGGGCGGGACATGCTGTTGCCGGAGGACATGCAGGCGGTGTTTCAAGTGACGATGGCGCACAGGATATTTTTGAATCCGGTTTATGGGTATAGGAAGGAGGAGTTGATGGCGGAATTGGTGAAAGGGATTTTGGGGAATATTGCCGCGCCATGATTTGTAGGGTGGGCACGGCTTTTTGTGCCCACGCGGTAGAAGGCTCTGGTGGATTGTGGGTTTGCGGTTTGGTGTCGCTATCGCGACGGTTTTTTAATGCCGGTTCGCGGACCGGCGACCGCGATACTTTCGCTACGAAAACCATCCGTGGTTTTCGCCCTGCGGGCCAGCCTATCGGCTGTTCAAATTCGCTCCAGGCGAATTTGTGCTTGGCCAAAAGAAAGTCACCAAAGAAAAGGCGGCCCCGATGCCGCTTTAATCCTGCGCTCCGAGGTGTTTGAACGGGGTTGTCTGAAGGGGCTTCCCAGCCCCTTCAGACAACGCAATGCATCCTTGCATCGCCCCTATCGGGCTAATCCGCTCAAACACCTCGGTGCTCGGCGCGGCATAAGGGGATAAACCCCGTCCGCTGATCTGACGGTTTGCCAGTAGTAGGGTACGCATTGCGTACCTTGCCTCGCTCCCAAACTCCAGTTTGGGAGTACTACCTTGGAAGCTATTGCTTCCTAGGTTCAGTTAAAGCTAGAGCTTTCAAGGTTGATGTAACCAAGCTGGAGCTTGGTTACAAGAGGGGAAACAGCGGTAGGAGTGGAAGGGTTTTTATCCCCTTATGCCGCGCCGAGCACCGGAGGGTTTGGCGAGAGTCGCCCGAAGGGGGGCGGCAGGGATGCCGCTCGTTTTCGGAGGGCTAGGAAAGCCCTTCCGAAAACCCTCGCCAAAGCCTACGGCGCGCAGGATTTACGCGGCATGGGGTGCCCTTTTCTTTGGGTACTTTCTTTTGGGCAAACAAAAGAAAGTGCCTCGGCTGTCGGGCCGAGACCCGACGTACAAAAACAACGTCGCGATAGCGACACCCTAAACGTTGGGTTACGCCTAAAGGCTAACCCAACCCACGAATTGGCAACCAAACAATCGGAAAAACTCATCGAGACCGACACATAACAATTAACGCCATGAACATCAAACAACTAGCCCAAAACGCCATCCCCAAATCCGGCCTAAGCCAC
>JAQTYP010000503.1 GCA_028688235.1 Methylomonas sp. | reverse complement strand
AGGCGAACTGCTTGGCGTTCCTGCGGCAAAGTTCCGTGGCGAATTTCTTGAAGCAAGCCCATGCACAAGCCTGGACCTAGCCATAAATAGAACATATCGGACGGGGACGGAAACTCCGCATACCCAATAGCGGCTTGTATATCCCAGGTGATTTGCCCCAAGGCATATCCGGTAAATCCCAGCGCAAACCAGAATAAGGTCCTTTCGCGATCACCACCCCTGCTACGCAACCATCCGAGCCAAGCCAATACGGCAGCCGCTGCAGTACCCGACGTCCAATGCAAATTATCGAAAAAATTTATCCATGCCGGCTGTTCCGACAGCCGGATACCGAGGCTACCCGCGGCTATGCCCGAAAAGCCGGCAAAAAGCGTGAAGCCTGCGGCGGATATTCGACGATTGGCGCGGCTCATTTCTCGATTGCTCCGCCGGTTAGCTACAACCCGAAAATAAGCATAAGCAGCGGCAATGCCCATCCGGTTTGATTATCGCTGAATTCTTTTGCACGCCACTTCCCCTATGAGATTCGAAACCGAAAACCGCGAAGCCCGCACCGCACCCTTCACGCTCGAGTCAGCCGACTCGCAAGTCATTTACCTTATTAAATACCAAGTTTTTTAATTTGCAAAGCTCGGGAAGAAGCCCTCAGGGTGTTACGAAGACTGTTCTTCCGGATCGACCGGCAACAGTACCCGAAAAGTCGTGCCCTGTCCGATTTTGCTGCTTACCGTGATTTCGCCCTTGTGTTTCTTGACGATGCCATAGGAGATAGCCAGACCCAAGCCTGTCCCCTTACCCACCGGCTTGGTCGTATAAAAGGGGTCGAAAACCTTGCTGAGTTTGTCTTCGGCTATTCCACAGCCGCTATCTTGGATTTCTATCCATACCTTGTCGTTTTCCGCCCCCGTCCTGATCGTAATCACGCCATGATCAGCGATCGCTTGCGCGGCATTGACCAGTAAATTGACGAACACTTGATTCAATTGGCTCTGCAAGCAATTGATCGGTGGCAGTTCGCCATATTCCTTGACGACTTCGGCTTTGTATTTCACTTCGTTATAAACGATATTCAGCGTGCTTTCCAAGCCGACGTGCAAATCCGCCCATTGCCAACGATCCGCGTTTTTTTCGGGGTAGGAAAAGTCCTTGAGATCCTGCACGATTTTTTTGACCCGCTCTATGCCTTCCGAAGATTCGCAAAGCAACTCCAGTGCGTCTTTTCGCAGATAATCCAGCTCTATTTTCTCTTTTAGTCTGTGCAAGGCATACAATGTTTCGGAACAGACTATATTGGCCTCGGCCTGTTCATAGGCCGCTATCAAGGCCAGAAAATCCTCGGTGTAGCCTTTCAACGAATTAAGATTGGACTTGATGAAGCCTATGGGATTGTTGATTTCGTGCGCGACACCGGCAGCCAATTGCCCTATCGAAGACATTTTTTCCGATTGCAGCAATTGGGCCTGAATGTCCTGCAGCTTACGATTGGCCGCATCCAATTCCTTGTTTTGCAGTTCGAAAAATTGCATCACACTTTGAGTTTGTTTGACCAATTGCCATTGCCTGATCATTGCATGCACGATTTGGCGCAGTTCCACTTCGCTGAAAGGTTTTTGCAATATCAGTAGTTGATCGCTTTCCCCCAAGGTTTCGACGATTTGCTGCCAATCCAATCTGGGATAGCCAGTACAGAGTATCGCATTCAAATTAGGGTCCAACTGCCAGAGCCGTTGAATCAACTCCAGACCATTACCCTGGTCCAGCTGGTACTCGGAAAAAATCAAATTGAATTGGCCATGATGCGCCAGACTGCCGGCGACAGCCTGAACGGCGGCGGCTGCAGTCGTCACGCCAATAATGACGTAGGGGGAGTTATCCCGAATGACGCTGCTATCGACCACCGCGGCCTTGTTGAACAGCTCATTGAGCCGGGTAGCCAAGCCGGTATCGCCATCGACCACCAAAATAGCCGGCTTGCCGCTCTCTATCACCAGGATATCGGATTTTTCATCGTCGTCGCTAAACATAGGTTACGGGTGATCGCGAAGGCTTATAGCGCTCGGTTAGGGATATAGGAAATGGCTAAGGATAAGAGCGACTGAGGCAACTGAAACCTCATTTTTCCGCTACGAAAAGTCCTCCTCGCGGTAATCCGCTAAAGTGTATACGCTATTTGCCCGCACGGCAGCGAAAATGAAAAACCTTTTAAGGGTCAGAACAATTGCTCGATTTCGGCACAGTCGCCAGCCGCCAGCGTAAATTGGAATATAGCTAGATCCTGACGCATATGGGCAACGGAAGTGGTGCCCGTCAACGGTACGATGCCGATCTGCGTCAGATATCGAAACCAGATCTGGGCCGGCGTACGCTGATATTTCCCAGCCAGATGTTCGATTAGCTGAGCCTCCACTATCTGCGGATTGGCGGTCAAGGTCCAAAAGCTCTGATAGATCACGCCGTGTTGCCGGCAAAATGTCCGCAAGTTTTTATCGTAACCGGTATCGGCGTAAAAACGGTTCTGCAACACGGCCGGCTTGAGTATCGCCTGATCATACAAATACTCGAATAACTCGGGTTCGTAACAATTGCTGATGCCCAACTGCCTAACCGCCCCGCGACCGGCTATGGTTTCCATCGCCCGCCAGACTTGCAACAATTGCTTCTTGTCGCTTAACGGCGAATGCAGCACCAAACCGTCCAGATAGTCGGTCTGCAGGTTTTTTAACGAACAGTCGAACGACTGAATGACCTGATCGCTTAGGCTGGCATCGGGATCGTAGGGAATCTGCAAGGGGTCCTGACCGCTCAAGGGCGTAAATTTGCTTTGCAGATAAATCTGCTCACGTTTCAGCAAC
>JAQTYP010000502.1 GCA_028688235.1 Methylomonas sp. | reverse complement strand
TAAAAATTGCAAAAATTTGCCTCAAACAGCGGCTGTTTCATGGTAACGCCATGCTTCCGAAGGGGGCTTACTTTGCTCAGGGCGAACGGTTAAGCCTCCCTCTGTGTCCCGTTTTAAACGAGAAGCCGTCTTCAACAAAGCTGTCACAGGATCGTTGACTGCGCAAAGATCGACAATGCATAGCCGACTTGAGACAATACCGGTGTCAAGTCCACATCGATAATCCCTATGGTCACTACTGGCCCTTACACCGACGCTCGCTACCGTGCTTATCCCGGCCTGGGGTACGATGGCGTCGTTCAGATCAGCATGAGCGGGTATTACGGCAGCGGTGCGTTACTGTACGACGGCAGGGCGATACTGACTGCTGCACATTTGTTCGAAGGGCGTAGCGGCAGCGCCAGCGTGACTTTCGAGACTGCCGCCGGCACCCGGACGTTGACGTCCGATAAAATCCTGCTTCATCCCGCCGCCGACGCTTCCCAGAGCAATAACGACATGGCGCTGATCTGGCTATCCGAAACGGCGCCAAGCGCTGCCGATCGCTATCAACTCTACCGCGATGCCGATGAAATCGGCCAAAGTTTCACGCTGGTCGGTTACGGCAAAACGGGGACTGGCGCCATTGGTTCGAACGACGACGATAGCGGAACGCCGATGCGCTTGCTGGCGGGCAACCGCTTCGACGCCGATGCCTCGACATTGAAAAACTATCTTGGATTAGGCATAAGCTGGACGCCATTGGCCGGCAGTCAACTGCTGGCGGATTTCGATGATGGTAGCAACAACCACGATGCATTGGGCGTACTGGTCAACAGCAGAGATACCGGATTGAGCCTGGAAGAAGGCTTGATTGCCCCCGGCGATAGCGGCGGCCCCGCCTTTATCGGCAAACTGTTGGCCGGAGAGGCCAGCTATACCGCCAGCTTGAGCCGTGGCCGCAATCACCCCGATGTGGACAGCTTCGTTAACAGCAGCTTTGGCGAAGTTGCCGCCTGGCAACGAATCAGTTACTACCAACAGTGGATAGACCAAAGCCTGCGCGCCAACTACCCGAATGCGCCAAGCAAATCCGAAGAGGTCAAAAAAAACCTAATGGAAGGCAACGAGGGCACTGATTACACTTACTTTCTGCTGCAATTCACCGGCGTGCGCGCCGACCCTAACCTGACATTGAGCGTCGAGTTCGCCACTCGAGACGGCACCGCCAAGGCTGGAAGTGACTACATAGCCGCCAGTGGTCGGCTAAACCTGTACCAGGACGAAAACCAGGCCGTCATACCGGTAGAGATCATGGCAGACGCCGTTCCGGAACCCGACGAGGTTTTCTACCTGGACGTATTCATCCCGGCTGGAAACAGTTTCATCCAACTAAGCGCGATGCGCACCATAATTGACAACGACTGGATGACCTAACCCATTCTTGCTGGGAGAGACGCATAGTCGCGATTCAAAGGCTATTTTGCGCTCACTCAAGAGTTGGTCATAGGTTTGGCGAATCATCGCTTACGACATAAAATAAGCCTTTTTATACTTGGCGGATTGGAGAAGCTAATGGCCCCCGAAATTTTGCTCACCGTTGCGGCTACCGCTATCGTTCAGACTCTTTTCGGGGCGGGCGTGTTATTGTTTGGCACGCCTATTTTGTTGTTGTTCGGCTATCAGTTTGTCGATGTGTTGGCGGTCTTGCTGCCCATTTCGTTGAGCATCAATTTAATGCAGATTGCCAAGGATAGGGCGCACATCGATTTTTCGTTTTACCGCAAGGTGTGGTTGTTGACATTGCCGCCGGTCGCGATTTTTCTGTTTCTGGTGGTGCATACCCGCTTCAATATCGGCTTACTGATCGGGGTGTTTTTGCTGCTGATTGCGTTGAAGGAATTCTCGGGAAAGATCGCCCGCCTGATAGACGGCGTAATGGAATACGAAAAGCCGTATTTTGTAGCGATGGGTATGATACATGGACTCAGTAATCTAGGCGGATCGTTGTTGACCGCGCTGGTGCACCATAAAAATTATGCCAAGGAAGTGGCACGGGCGACGGTTGCCGCTAGCTATGGTACGTTCGCTCTGGTGCAAATGCTGACGCTATTTCTTTTCAGCCGGGAGCAAATCGATATTTCGGCCAATGAAAACATGGTCTATTTGGTGATCGGCGTGTTGGTTTTTGGTTTGACCGACGAGGTGCTTTATGTCCGGATGGCGGGGGAAAAATATAGGCTGATATTCTCAGGATTCCTGGCGCTCTCCGGTCTGATCCTCGTCATCAAATCGTTCATCTAAATCATGAATCAGTTGATCGCCATCGCTTTGGGAGGTTCGGCGGGCGCCGTGGCTCGATTCCTGGTGGCCAACGGCATTTATGCCTGGCTGGGTCGTAGTTTTCCTTTCGGCACCTTGTTCGTCAATGTATCAGGCTCTTTTTTAATGGGGTTTTTGACGGCCATGTTGATGCAACGCTTTACGCTGGCAGTCGAGTATCGCGCCGCCATCCTGGTGGGGTTTCTCGGTGCTTATACGACGTTTTCGACTTTCGCCCTGGAATCGTTTTATCTGATCGAAGAAGGCAATCTGCCCAAAGCCGGTCTGAATATCTTCCTGAATGCCGTGCTTTGTCTGGTGGCGGTCTGGATCGGGATCGTTGCGGGGCGGAAAATCTTCGAAAACGATGCTTACCGTTGGCTGGATGAACTTCCCGTTGCCGAGATGTTGCTTGGAATCATGCTGGCTTTCTTGCTGGCGGCCTTGGCGCAATTCCTGTTTCAGTATTTGAATTCGACGCTGGAATGGCGGCTCATTGTCTTGATACTTTTGCTGGGCGTGCTGACCGTTTTGTTAACCCTGTGGCTGTCCTTC
>JAQTYP010000501.1 GCA_028688235.1 Methylomonas sp. | reverse complement strand
AATGCAATCGCCATCCAGCGGCGACAACCGGGTTCAACAGATTTCCGACATTTCCCGCGGCCTGAAAGCCCTGGCCAAGGAATTGAACGTGCCGGTCATCGCGCTATCCCAGCTCAACCGTAACCTGGAACAACGCCCCAACAAGCGGCCGGTGATGTCCGACCTGCGCGAATCCGGCGCGATCGAGCAGGATGCCGACTTGATCATCTTCGTCTACCGCGACGAGGTGTACAACGAAGACAGCCCGGACAAGGGCATAGCCGAAGTCATCATCGGCAAGCAGCGGAACGGCCCGCTCGGCACGGTTCGACTGACCTTCCTGGGGCAATACACTCGCTTCGAGAATTTCGCCGGCGTCTACACCGGCAGCGAGGATTACGAGTGACGCCAGCGGCGTATGTACATCTGGACCTGGAAGCCGTCCGGCATAACCTGGCCCAGGTAAAGCGCTACGCTCCCAACAATAAAATCATGGCGGTGATTAAGGCCAACGCTTACGGCCACGGCATCGTCCGCATCGCTCAGGCGCTGGAGCAAGCGGATGGTTTTGCCGTGGCAAGAGTCGACGAAGGCGTGAAATTGCGCAATGCCGGTTTCAGCCAGCCCATCACCGTGCTGCAAGGCTTTGTCTGCTTGGACGAATTGCGATTGCTGCTGCATCACGATCTGCAAGCCGTGATCCACAGTCCGCTGCAGATAGGCCTGCTCGAACAACAGGACGGCGGCTCTACGCTGGGTGTCTGGCTGAAATTGGACACTGGCATGAACCGCCTGGGTTTCAAAGAGGCCGATTTCAATGCCGCCTACCGGCAATTACTGAATTGCCCCGCCGTCAGGCAGCCAGTCAACCTGATCACGCATTTCGCCAACGCCGACGATTTGCTGGACGATAAAACCCGCCGCCAAATCGATGTCTTCAACGCCGCGACCCAAGGCTACCCCGGCCAACGCAGCATCGCCAATTCCGCCGGCATCATAGGTTGGCCCAATGTGGTCAGCGACTGGGTACGCCCCGGCTTGATGCTATACGGCTGTTCGCCGTTTGCCGGCAAAACCGGCGCCGATTTCGGCTTGAAGCCGGTCATGAGCCTGCATTCCCGGCTGATTTCGGTCAAGAACCTGCATGCCGGCGAATACGTGGGCTACAGCGGCACCTGGCAGTGTCCGACCGACACCCGGATGGGCGTGGTTTCGATAGGCTACGGCGACGGCTACCACCGCCACATGCAATGCGGCGCCCCTGTGCTGGTCAATGGCAAACGCGTGCCTTTGATAGGTAGGGTTTCGATGGACATGATCACTGTCGATCTCAATAGCCAACCCGATGCCAAACCCGGCGATCCGGTCACCTTATGGGGCCCGGACCTGCCGATCGAGGAACTGGCTCGCTACGCCGACACGATACCTTACACCCTGCTGTGCGGCATTACCCAGCGGGTGCAAATTGTGGAGCAAGCCTGACAACAAACCAAACAGCTATTGAAATAGATAAAATGATATACGGAAGAGAAAAGTCCTTGCGGCTCCCAAATTTATTGGAGAAGCACAGCTTTTATGGTAGATATATGGAACTTTCTAATAACTAGTTAGGCGAATAGGGGAATTGAAACATGGCTGAGTTCATAAGACAAGAGATGTTTAATATGTTTGCAGTTTCTGCTGCAAAAATATCAGCGGCAAGCAATAAAAGCATAAGGGAAGCAACTGCACTAATAATGAATAATTATCAAGGTGCCTATCTTGATGCAAACCTTGCAAAAGATGTTGAAACAGCCGCAAATGGAGTAACCGAATTTATGCTCGGCATACTCCCACCAGAAACTTTGACTGGCAATTTGACGCAAATGCAGTTTTGCATTAAAAACTTTAATCCAGATGGAACAAGAAAAAGGAAAAGGATTTTTGGCGGCACTTTTTTCAATAAAGAAAAAAGTGAAATACGGAATAAGGTGCAAAGCTGTAAAGCCAATATCGCAACGTATCACATGCTCGTCATTGGCGGGTCAATTCCAATTGCGCCTCAAGGGTGGAGTCTGTGAAGAATTCGCTTAACAATGGCGTAAACTCGGCCCCAAAATGAGCGACACCGTGATAATAATTGTTGGTCAACTTTTTCTCGGTTATCTCGCCGGATGGGGCTATTTCCTGGTGGCAGCAGTTTCGTTTGGAGCATTCCTGATCCAGTGGCAGAAATCCAAACCAGAAGAACGGTTTTTGGTGCTGTTTGTACAGGTATTTAAACCTACCCCATATTTAGCTCTTCTCGGGGTAACATGTTTGTACTGGGCCTTAACGGGAAATCCTAGCTATTGGTTCTGGCTTGGGTTTGCCGGCGCTTTTTGGCCACTACTCATTGAAAAAACTGATAAATAAGATTAAAGGCACAATAACCGACGGACAGTCTATCGAATGTTTAATATAATCCCTTATTTTTGGCCTAACATGGCAGTCAAAGGGACGCGCCGACCGCAGGCGCTTTTAAAGGTTAATAGCTTATTTGGGTATGTCGGCTTCGCTAAACCAAACCAAACGGCGCGCCCCTTACTTATACGTTAGGCGTACTGAGAGTGAGAGTCGCGAAGGAGTCGAGCGTATGGGTGTAATTCTGTTTCACGGAATGCAGTGCGGCTTTCTTGAAGGCGATTTCACTATCACCGCAATGCCTGACGGCTCTATTGAATCCAAAGCCATCCTGTCTACCGCATATAACGTCTTACCGATCTGGTTGCGGATCGCGTCTGACAATCTGAAGCAGGCAAAAAGATCTCATAAAAGGTTATTGGCCGAATGGTCCACGGACGGGGAGAGGCAAAAACGCGATAAGATGCGCTAAATAGGATGTGCTAAATAGGATGA
>JAQTYP010000500.1 GCA_028688235.1 Methylomonas sp. | reverse complement strand
TACGACGCCGTATTCGCCCCGGCCGAGGACGGCGGCTATGTGCTGGTCGGACTCAACGAACCGCATCCTGAGTTGTTCGAAAACATGCTCTGGGGCGAAAGTTCGGTCATGACTAAATCGCGCTTCAGAGCCGCCCAAGCAAATTTAACAGTACACGAACTGCAACAGCAATGGGACGTAGACGACATAGCCGGCTGGAAGCGGTTTCTGGCGCTGGAGGCGTTTTGAATCGACGCCTATACGACCTAAAGGTCTCTCATATCGAAAAAGTGCGGACTGTGTCGGGCGAGGAAGGCAGGAGCCGGGATACTTCCTTTCAGCCCACCATGAACAGGTTCACGGCGGCGCCCGCCGGCTGACACATCCCGCACATTTCACAGTTGAGCGATTTTTAAGTTTGAAAGGAGTATAAATACACAGGAAAGCTCATCATGTATTCACCCTGACCAGCGAGTAGTCGCCGCAGAATTGGAGATCGATCAATGCTGACCGACGAATACGTCTACACTGACATCGCCTTTGCCGAAATCCGCGACAAACACATCAAAAGGACGGTCGAAATCGCATTGTTGTTGATCGCTCTGAACGGCATCGGTTGGGCCTATTTTGCGTACACTTATCAGGCCTGGGCCATGTGCACCGTCGATATCGTCGGTGCCGCCGCGGCATCGACGCTGCTTTTGATTTGCCGAATCAAACGACTCCCGGCATTTACGATGACGCATATCGCGATGCTTGTGGCGTTCGGATTCATCTGGGCATTTTTACTGGTCGTCGAAGGCCTACCTGCCGGGCGCTTTCCGACGTTGAATCATTGGTGGTTTGTTGCCACCGGCATGGCCTCCTGTCTGTTGTTTGTCGATTCGAAAAAATGGCGCCTGGTTTACGCGCTTTTTTCGTTTCTATCGTTCATAGCCTGCGATCAAGGGCTTTTGCATATTCCGGCCTTCGGTCCGCTACCGGATCACGTCGCCGAGACGATGTTTAAGCTGATGGAAGCCGGCGCGCATTCCGCTGTATTCATCGTCTTCATGTTATTGGCCGGCGTGTTCATCGCCAGCATTTCCAACGCGGAAGTCCAGCTACGACGCGCAAACGCCCTGCAGGAATCACTGCTGAGCAACATGCTGCCCCAATCGGTGGCGGACAGGCTTAGAAAGGAAGGCAAGACCTTCGCCGATGACTATCTGGAATGTAGCGTGCTGTTCGCGGATCTGGTCGGCTTCACGACGCTAACCACAAAAATGCGCCCGGAAGATCTGGTCAAACTGCTGGACAACATCTTTTCCGAGTTCGACGAATTGACCGAATCCTTACATTTGGAAAAAATCAAAACCATAGGCGATGCCTACATGGTAGCAGCCGGTTTACCGGCGCCAAGACCTGATCATGCCAAAGCATTGGTCTCTCTCGCCTTCAAGATGCGCGAAACGATACGCGGATATGCGGATTTGAACGTACGCATAGGCATACATTCCGGCGCCGTCATCGCCGGCGTGATAGGTAGACGAAAATTCATGTATGACCTATGGGGCGATACTGTCAATATCGCATCCCGCATGGAATCCCACGGCGTCGTCGACGAAATTCAAGTCAGCGAACACACCGCCGAACTGATCGCGGACGAATTCGCGCTAAAACCGCGCGGCGAGATCGAGATAAAAGGCCGAGGGTTGATGAATGTGTTTTTAGTCGCCGGTAAGCACATCGTACGTCCGACTCTCGATACCTCTGGTTGTAATGGTCTCCCCACAAACCAGCAATATATTCGGGGAGGCGGCAAGTGACGGCTGTCAAATCATCAATTCCGGTCGTAACAGCATGATCGCGGCCAGCACCAACATCACCAGACCGCTGATCAACTTGAGCCAACGCCCTGATTGTTCGGTCAGCTTGTGACTGCTCAGCGTGATGACGGCAATAGCCACCATCAACGCGTCGTCGGCGATATAAGCAAGAATATACAACAGCAGATAAGCGTAGTATTGCGGCATACTGAGGCCCTGCTGACTGAGTACCGCGGTATAGATGGCCGGCAATCCGGCTGTGCAAAGCAATTCTATGAAGTTGACCAATATCGCCAGCACCGCAACGGATAGCAGCGAGGCCGCCAGCGCTTCGGTTTGCAAAAGCCTGCGTAGCCGTGCGTATAAACCTGGTTTGGCGGATTCCGGGATAGACAGCGAAACCCCTTGTTTGAAGGCGAAATAGTCCTTAACGTTGACGGCGCCGATCAAAAACGCCAGTCCTGCCAAGGTCCAGCGTAGCGGGCGGGAAAACCCCAAAATCAGAAAGACGTTCAACCAGGCCGCCATGAAGGCATAATAAACGGCCCCGCTGACCAGTACAAAGGTGCCGGCCACCAGTAACATGCGCCGCCGATTTTGCAAACGTATCAACAGCGACAACAAAAAAAGCAACACCCACATCGCGCACGGATTAAAGCCATCCAGCAGGCCCAATGCCAATGTAAACAGCGGCATGCCGAGACGTTCGACGCTGATATTGCCAAACCAGCCGGCATCGACTTGCGGGTCGGCGGCAATCGCATCATCGATGAATGCCAAAAGTCTGGGACCGCTGCTGGCAGCGTCGCCAAAACCGCTCAACACCTTACCGTGCATCACGAAGGTTGGAACGCCGGGCGGCCATATACCGGCCTGCCGAGACAGATCGATCAATTCGGCGCGAGCGTCGGGTTCTTGATCCAACGATCGATAGACGATTTTAAGATGCGGGCGCTGCCGGGCTACTTCAGGCAAGAACTTTTTGGCATCGGCGCAATGCGGACAGCCTTCACTTACAAAGACCTGCAATACGCCAGGACCGAAGTAATCCCTTGGCCTGGCGCTAACCGGAATC
>JAQTYP010000499.1 GCA_028688235.1 Methylomonas sp. | reverse complement strand
GTTTTCTTCTATCCCCTGGATTTTACCTTCGTCTGCCCAAGCGAACTGATCGCATTCGATCACCGTATCGACGAGTTCAAAAGCCGTGGTGTAGAAGTCATTGGCGTTTCCATCGACTCTCACTTCACTCACAACGCATGGCGCAATACGCCGGTTAACCAAGGCGGCATCGGCCCCGTTCGCTACACATTGGCGGCCGACATCACTCACGGCATTTGCAAAGACTACGATGTCGAGTCAGCCGGCGGCGTTGCGTTCCGCGGCAGCTTCCTGATCGACAAAAACGGCATGGTTCGTCATCAAGTCGTCAACGACCTGCCGCTGGGCCGCAACATCGACGAAATGCTGCGTATGATAGACGCACTGCAATTCCACGAGGAACATGGCGAAGTTTGCCCGGCAGGTTGGAATAAAGGCGACTCCGGCATGAGCGCAAGCCCTGCAGGTGTAGCTGACTATCTGAGCAAAAACGCTGACAAGCTGTAATCGATTGCTTGCTTGATAGACAAAGGCGTAGCGCCTCGGCGTTGCGCCTTTTTTTTGCAAGGCTTTATGTAAAGCGGGCCTAAAAACACGGCTGGTGGCATCTCCCGCATTTGGGATTTAAGCGCAATCGATTGGCCGGCAACCAATTGACGGCCAAATACCGATATATCGGCGTCGCCGTTTGATCGGAAAAACGCAATCGGTCGACGCGCCCCTCCTCTGAAACAAATTGAAATGTTTTCGATCCAGCCCTCAACGAAACAGCCGCATTTTCGACTGAAGTTCAAGATCGCCAAGTCAACTCGCAAGCACGAGCCATCGGCAATCCAATCGGTTTTGGCCTGTCATATTTCTGTAACCGTAGCCACCTACAATCGAGCGCAAACCTGATTGTAGCTACCTTCATCGAGAAACGATCTGATGACCATCCAGTCGAGCAACATTAAAAGCCTTGGCCCCCTGCATTTTTTCGATGGCGAACTAGGGACTTTTCACGGCTTGCTGTTGGAAACGACGGATTTGTTGATGTATCAAATGGAACAAACGCTACATGCCCTGGATTACGGCGACGTCGATCTGGCGCTAAAAGTCGTGTCCAGAGACCGAAAAGTCGACGCTCAAAAGATGCGGATAGAAGCCGAGATCCACGGCATATTGGCTAGCAACCTATCTTCGACCACCGATCTTCGCATCGTCATGACTCTTTCGAAGATGGCGGATGTCCTGGAAAAAATAGGCAACGAAATCGTCAATCTGGCTCGCCAGCTCCAGTCGATATTTGACCGCCGATGCGGCCATTACGACGCCGAACTTATGGCCGAGATTATTCGAATCGGCGGTATGATCAAGATCATGCTGGACAAAATGACGTTGGTATTGGAAACCCGAAATTCCAATCAAGCCTACAAATTGGTGCAATTCAGTTGGAATTGCGATACCCGGTTACAACAGGTGTTGAGGTGCCACTTAAGTTCGACGCTTCAAAACACAGTTATCATTGAGCATGCACTCGACATCCTGCACATCCTAAAGACTTTGGAACGTTGCACGGGTTTTTGCCGACACATTGCGGAACATCAAATCCTGATGCTTGACTGTATAGACATGCGCTGTCGCCCATCGATAACGGAGGCCTGCGCCATTAACAACATACATATCATCTGATTCCGCTAGCTCGAGATAATTTATGACTACGGTTCTTTATCGAACAATATGGATTTCCGATCTTCACATAGGCTCCACTCAATGCCAGGCAGACGCCTTACTGGATTTTTTAAAATACAACGACAGCCAGAAATTGTACCTGGTGGGCGACATCATCGATTTTTGGGCGCTATCGAAAAAAATGTATTGGCCCCGCGACCACAACACGGTCATCCAGAAAATCCTCAGAAAGGCGCGCCACGGCACCCAAATCGTTTATATCCCTGGAAATCACGACGAAAATGTCAGGGATTATGCCGACTATATCTTCGGCGATATCGTCGTCAAGAAATCGGACATTCACACCACCGCACTCGGCAAACGCTTCCTGGTGGTACATGGAGACGAATACGACACGATAGCCCAACATCACCGCTGGATGGCCAAGCTCGGCAGCGTAGGTTACGATTGGCTGATACAGCTAAACCGGTGTTTGCGCTATTTCAGGCGCCTATTCGGTATTCAGTCACACTTTTCTTTGGCAGCCTACATCAAGTTCAAGGTTAAAAACGTCGTGCAATTCATGTCCGATTACGAGGAGACCATCGTCAAGACCTTAAAGCACGAAGGTGTAGACGGCGTGATTTGCGGTCACATTCACCATGCCGAGATCAAAGATATCGAAGGTTTTACCTACGTCAATACCGGCGATTTCGTCGAGAGCTGTACCGCCATTGTCGAGCACCACGACGGCAGACTGGAGCTCTTAAGATGGCAGAAACAAGAAGCGATGATCAATCATGCGGAGGAGGCTCCGTTATCGGAAATCGGATAAATTAGGCAAAAACACCGGCGCCTTATGCAAAACGTTAAAATTGATCTACACTCACCAACCGAAAGCTCTTTTCGCTCATAAAGCAAGGATGCAAATTTGGCCGACTGGCATTCATCCTCTGCCAGTCGGCATTTGTTTGCCTAAACACACTCGAAATTTAGCAACGATACCAACGCACCGGAACTTCGAGTTGCAAAATCCTGTCGCCTATCTGAAAGCCGGCGGATAGGCACGAAGCCGTCTTCCAGAATCAAATATCCAGACGACAACTTTCCAGGGTTCTGGGGCGGATTCCGTATGCGCCAACTGATTTTTTAGGATGAAACGAACTGCTAGTTCTGCTCTACGATCGCTATCGAATCTCGAAGCCCTCGAAAACCTCGCCGGCCTGATGCGGA
>JAQTYP010000498.1 GCA_028688235.1 Methylomonas sp. | reverse complement strand
GTTGACGATCAGTTGGGCCACATAGTCGCCCGGCAGATCGGGCGTCAAGATGGCTTGAGCTTGATCGGCCTGTTTCAATTCCGGGTTGCTGCTGACCGGCTTACTGAGTACCGACCAGGCATAGTTCAGTGGATCGTTGTCAATGTCGCTGGATTGGCTACCGTCCAAAATCACCGAGGTGCCCGCTATCGTGGTTTTGTTGCCGCCCGCATCGGCAATGGGCTTGGAGTTCTCGGTACTGACTATCAGTTGGTCGGGCAAGCTGTCGAGCAAGCCGTCGTTAACTGTCAACTGTAGCGTGTAGTTTCCGGGCTTGTCCGGGGTAATGTTCGGCGTTTGAGTATTCTGATTTTTCAACAATGTAGCACTGTCGGTGGGTTTACCCAGCAGTTGCCAGTTGAACGTCAGACTATCTTGATCGATGTCGCTGGAATTGATGCCGTCCAGATAGGCGGTTTGTTGAACTTTGACGGTTTGGTCGGCACCGGCACGTGCCACCGGCTTGGAGTTCTCGGTGGTAATCATCACCACGGCCGGAACGCTGTCGATCTGGCCGTCGTTGACGATCAGCTCGATACGGTAATTGCCTTTGCGATCGATGGTCAATTTTGGCTGAACGGCACCGGCATCGTTCAGGCTGGCAGCGCTGTTAGCGGGTTTTTCCAGCATACGCCAGCGATACACCAGAGTGTTACCGTCTTCGTCGCTGGAGGCAATGGCGCTCAGGGTGACTTCAGTGCCCACGCTGACGCTAATGTCTCCGCCTGCATTGGCAACTGGCGGATGGTTGACGGCGGGCAACACCCCCATGACGCTTTTAGAAAACGTAAAACCGACTTTTTGGGGATTGCTGAATTTCAGCGGAATGTTTTTGACTGTTTCGCCCGGCGAAAGCACGCCATCGCCCAGCGGGATACTCACATAAGGAGTGCCGTCGGCAAGAGCGCCGCTGGCATTGACCAAACTCACCGTCGCTTTGCTTATGTTGCTGATGACCAGTTGGATCGGGATTTGGATGACTTGGCTGGATTTGTTTCTGAGGGTAGCCAGGGTGTCGAAGGTGTTGGTATATCGGTTTAGCGCATAGCCGGTAAAGGTGACGGTTACTTGGTCGTCGACTGACACTGGATTCGGAGTAACCGCCCACGTTGGAACACTGTTGAATATCAGGGTCAGCAGCAGTAAGTGCGTTAACCGTCTCCAGATTCGCGCCACGCCGATTTTGCAAAACTGACTGATTACGACATTATTTTGAACGATTCCTTTTCCTGCTTGCATAGCACTGACTCCGTAGTGTAGGGGCATCCGCGACAATAGGCTCCAGCGGCCATTGATATGCGCATGCCTGTCGATTAATGACCTAATCGGTCAAATTTAAAGATTGAAGGTTGATTAAAGGCTGGCTTGTGATTTACAAGCCAGCAGGCGTTTGCGGCCCAGCGCCAGGCTTCCGACACCGGTCATGATCAAAGGTAGCGTGCCCGGCGCCGGTATGGCTTGGCGCGGAGATTCTACGATCCAGGCCGCGATTGGATTGGTGGTGGCGTAAACGGACAAGCCCTTGCCGTCACCCGTCAAATCCATCGAAAACAGCGCGGCGGAACTGGTCGGATCGGTGGTTGAAAATAATGGGGAACCGGCCAATTCATCGAGAAGATAAAATCTAAAGGCATCTGGCGTCAGAGCGCTTGGATCGAACAGGTCGGAAATTTGCAGCTGAAAATGTAGGGTACCGCCCAGCGTGAGGGGCTGTAGGAATTCTTTAAAACCGCCGGTATCACCCAGGGTGACGCTGGTGTCCAATAAGCCGCTGACATCCCCAATCGACGAAGCCAACACGGGATCAAAACTGCCGTCGGTCAGAAAACCGCTGATCTGTGCGGTATTATTGGCTACGCCATCGCCGTCAATGAAATCGAAGGCCAATGTGGCTGTTGTGCCAGCCAGACCAGCGGTATTGATATCAACGTTAAAAGATGAGGACCAAGCAGTAAAAGGTGTTGCCGATACTAAGGCGATAAAGAAATAGCGATTTAAGATGAAACGCATACATACATCCGATTATGTAATAGAGAGTTAACCTGATGGGATTTACGCGGATATCGAACGCAGTACATCCCTATTCATGGTTGATAAAAAATCCTAAAGTCAAAAGCAGTAAAAGTTCAAACACAACCTGTAAGGAAAATGTGCAAAGATTGGCTTAACGACATTAGCCACTTATTAGGCGTACTTGATTTTAGTAGGTGAAAAGTAATGTACTAATCGCTACGTGTCAAATTTATTGTTAGCAACAAAAATGAGTTTGTAGCTTGCGCTTATCCGATGATGTAAGTGATGAAGCCTTCCTTCAGACCAATTTTTCATAGGGTGGTGGGTTTTGAAAAGGATCGTTTTTTAGAATGGCTAAGAGTTGTAAGGCCTTGTCCTTCAACCTCGCCGCCGCGAGTTTATGGGCGTCTTTCTGCGCCGTGAAAGAACCGATTTGGGTGTTGGACGAAACCGTTCTCGCCATTCACTGCCTGCAAATCCAGGAGCATGGAGGTGGCGAAGATGTTCGCGATGCCGGATTATTGGAATCCTCTCTGTACCGACCCAAGCATATGTTCAACTATGCTCCTGAGCCTCCAACGTTAACTCAATTCGCCACGGCTTATGCGTATGGTATCGCCCGTAACCATCCTTTTGTCGTGTGTTTGTTGTTTTTACGGCTTAACGGCGTCGAAATTTTGGCAACCAAAGATGAAAAATATGGCTTCTCGTTTAAAACGGGACAAAGAGGGAGGCTTAACCGTTCGTCCTGAGCAAAGTAAGCGCCCTTCGGGCGCATGGCGTTAACAAGAAACATGGAAAGGCTGCGGTT
>JAQTYP010000497.1 GCA_028688235.1 Methylomonas sp. | reverse complement strand
GGGATTTTCCTTCCCAGTCATAAACAATGCGCTCCAACTTGTCCAGGTCAGGAGCGGGTTTCAATGCTTTGCAATAAGCGGCTTTTGCTGATTCTACTGTGTTTGCCCGGCCCTGTGCTGGCCGATTTAGATGGCGAGCGGACGGCTTTAGCCAAGCTCATGCATGAGCTGGATGGGATGGAACCGCTCATCGCTGAAGCGCAATCTCAAGCGGAACAGGCGGGAAGCTTGCGATTTCAATACGATTGGCTGTTTTTGGATATTGAACGCATCAAGCTGGGTATACAAGAGCACTTGACCGCACCTCGGCAGGCCCGCAGTTTTCCGCCACTTAAAGGCGATTACTGGCGTTAAGCCTGGCAGCATGTCCAATACCCAGCTCTCGGCCTTTTCGCATGCTACCGGCGGTGTGGTACCCAGCCACTTGGTGTTGGCGATCGCCGGCGTGCTGGCGATGGTTTATCTGATTTGGTTAGCCTGGTTGGCCCATGCGCAACTGGTGGCCTGGCAAACCGGCCAAGCGGTGTTTTATGACCTGCTGTTGACCATCCTGCGTGGCGCCGTGGTGGCGTTGCTACTTGGTTTCTTAGTCCGTTAATGCCTGACTCATCTGAGGAGTTCATCATGTTAAAACGCTTACGACACACGTTGTTTTCCCAATCTCGGGCGCTAGCGGCCGGTTTGACATTGCTCAGCGGCAAGCTGTATGCCGCATTGCCCACCGCGGTGGCGCCCAGTAATGCCCCGAAAGCCGGCGACTGGCTGACCTTGATTAAAGGTTATGCCAAAGATGCCGGTTTGGTGATCGGGTTGGTCTTGGCGGTGGTGGCTTTTTTGTGGATCGCCTGGATCACCATCTCCAAATTCAACGAAGCCCGCACCGGCAGAGCCGAATGGGGCGAGGTAGGTTTGACCGCTGTGGTGGCGGCCGGGGTAATGATCTTCATCAGTTATCTGCTCACCGAGGCGTCTAAGGTCATTTGAGCATGGTCGATTCCGGCGAAACTTTGGCCGACCGCCTCAATCAGGAACCGGTCATTTTCAGAGGCAGCACACATTCCGAGTTAGGGCTGATTTTGCTGTTGGCCACGCTGTTTTGGTTGCCGGTCAGTTTGCTGATTGCCGCCTGCTTGGGGGCGCCGGCCATGGGTTTAGGGTTGGCAATGGTGGGTGTATTGGTGACGATCGTGTTCGGTTCGACTTGGTTTCAACGCATCAAGCGCGGCCGACCGGATTACTACTACCAGCATCGCTTGATGATCATCCTGCATCGCCTCGGGCTGCGTAAAACCCGGCTGATTCTGCTCAGTGGTGTGTGGGACCTGGGCCGCACGGCACCATCACTTATCAGAACGACGTGATGCGCTATCACGATGTGAATAGCCGGCTAGAGGCACATATCCATACCCTGCGTACCGTGATTGCCGGATTGATGGTGCTGTTATTGCTGTTGGGTTATGCCTGGCATGCCGCTCGCAGCGATATCCGGATTCACATTCCACCGGATCTGCGTTCCGGTGCAGTGGTCAAAGCCGATGATATCGCTCCAGCTCATGTTTATGCCTTTGCGGCCTACATCTTTCAGCAGCTCAATCACTGGGACCGCGATGGCGAAACCGATTATGGCCAACAGATTTTCCGCATGGCGGCGTATTTAACTCCGGATTTTCGTGAATACCTGAGCAACGATTTGGCTATCCGCGGCAAGCGCGGCGAATTGGCAGGCCGGGTACGTTCGATTCAACCGGTGGCCGGTCGCGGTTACGAAGAACGACGGGTCGAGGTCATTGATTCCAACGCCTGGCTGGTCTGGCTGGATTTTACCATTCAGGAAACCGTGCGCGGCATGGATGTTAAACAAGTGCACATTCGCTATCCGATAACGGTGGTGCGATACGACGTCGATCCGGAACTCAATCCCTGGGGACTAGCCTTAAGCGGTTTCGCCGGTAACGGACCGACGCGTATTCAAGCCCAGGAACAAACTGCGGCTGCTGACGAGTGAGGTTGACTGGATGACAACGACTAGCCCACTACCTTTCATCAAAACCGAGTTACTCAGTGCTTTGTTATGCTTTGGCATTACCTGCAGTCAACCGACTTGGGCCGATACGGGCGTGGAACGGTTGTTTTGGGATAAAGTGCCGCTGCGCATCACCTTGCCGGTGGGACAGGAACGTTTGGTGAGCTTTCCGGGCGACGTTCGGGTGGGTATTCCGCAGCCATTGACGAGCAAATTACGCACCCAAAGCCATGCCGGTACCGTGTATTGGTTGGCCAAAGAGGCGTTTGACTCGCAGCGTATTGAAGTACGCGATATTTCGGGGCAGGGCATTGTATTGATCGATTTGAGTGCCCAGCAGTCGCCGGATTTGCCGGATAATCCGATTGAAATTCTGTTCAAACCCGGACAACCTGTACCGGCTGCAGGCTTGTTAAGCGCGGATGCGGATTCAACACCAGCGACCAACCACCGAAAATCAAAACCAGGTAAATCACCGAAAACTGCAGGCTTGGTGGCCTTGACCCGCTTTGCCGCCCAGCAGCTCTATGCGCCGGCCCGCTTGTTAAAAGCCGCTCCTGCGATACAGCGGGTGTCGGTCAGTCAAACCCGCATCGAACATTTGTTGAGAGGAGAAAGTTTGATAGCGACGCCGATGGCCAGTTGGCGCAGCGGCATATTGTATGTCACGGCGCTTGAAATCAAAAACACCGGTTCTAATGCGATCGATCTCGATCCACGCCAATTGCGCGGCCAATGGCGGGCGGCGACGTTTCAGCATAGCCGCTTGCATCCGGCCGGCAGCGAAGCCGATACCAGTGCCGTCTATCTGATTTCGGATCGGCCCTTTCACGAGGCACTGTGA
>JAQTYP010000496.1 GCA_028688235.1 Methylomonas sp. | reverse complement strand
TGACGCCCTCGTTGTTCGCAGGGCTTGCCGCCCGCGACGAAACCTCCTGGTGCGTCGAACTGGGCGACAAGGCAGAAAAGATCCTGAAACGGCATTGGGATAGCTTCGTCAGTCCCGACGATTTTGCCTGGCTGTCGGCTATCGGCATCAACGCGGTCAGGATACCGATCGGACACTGGCTCTTCGGCCCGGACTATCCTTTTCATCCCAGCTACGGCGATTGCCGCCATCCTTACGTGGAGGGTGGTATCGATGTTTTGGACAAAGCTTTCGATTTGGCCGAACAGAACGGTTTGTCGGTTGTGCTTGATTTGCACGCCGCGCCGGGCTGCCAGAACGGTTTCGACAACGGAGGCATACAGGATGTCTGCGAATGGCACACGCGGGAGGAATATATAGCCTACGCCGTCGAATTCCTGGGAAGGCTGGCCGAACGTTACGGAAATCACCCGGCCTTGCACGGCATAGAGGTGCTCAACGAACCTCGCTGGGATATAGCTACAGAGGTGCTGAAGCGCTATAACTTGGCGGCATGCCAAGCGATAAGAAAGCATTGTTCGGAAAAGATTGCAGTCGTTTTTCACGACGGTTTCCGCGGTTTTCGCGATTACGGGGGCTTTATGGCCAGCCCTGAATGCCGGAACGTTATCCTCGATATCCATCGATATCAATGTTTTGTCGAGGACGACATTGGACTGGAACTCTTTGGCCATTTGCAAAAAGTGCTTGTCGATTGGACAGTCGAAGCAACCGACATCGTCAGTCACGCCGGCATGCCTACCTATGTCGGAGAATGGAGTCTGGGACTGGATTCGAACAGCATGAGAAACTGGGGCCGGCGCTCGTTCGGCAATCAGCATGCCGCCCTCGACGATTTTCAATCGACCTTGATCTATCGCGCGTATGCAGCCGCCCAATTGGCTTGTTTCGAGAAATATCGAGGCTGGTTTTTCTGGAGCTATAAAACCGAATCCACGCCGTGCTGGAGTTTTCGCGATTGCGTCGAGAGGGGCTGGTTGCCAAGCCATTATTGACGCTCTTGCCGGCTAAAATTACTTGGCAAGATAGCTATGGGCTAAATACCCGCCCCTCTCAGAACCCTTTCATTTATCGGGCGCTACACTGCTTTCATGATCGTTAGTCCAGAACAAAGCTGTCGTATTTTACGAATGTGCCATTTTGGTTTATCCAGGCCTCGCCGGTATAGGCATCGCTGATGCTGTCCGCGTCGGTGGCAAAGCAATCGGCGACTATGGTCCCCGTAGTCGTGCCTTTAGATGTCACAGTAATCGGAGGCGTAATGGTAATGCCGGGCAAATTCTGCAAGGCATCCAAATTGCTTTGGAATTGCGCGGTGACATCCAGGCAAATATCTTGGTTGATGATTAGATTCTGCGTTTCGGAAGGCGCATTGATGGTGCAATGTTTTCCGGAACCTGCATTGGCCAGTGATTCCAACGGATTGTATCCGGGAATGGCCATCGTGATTCCGCTCATCGAGGATTCGGTGATGGCGGTGTTGGTCAATACCGAGATGCCGGTTTGGCTGCTTTGCCTAGGCGCCACGCATAGGGCGCTGCTGGATGCAATGGCAATGCACTGACCATTGGTCGTCACGTTGACGACATTGCCGTTTTGGGTGAATGCCATGCCCGACGGCACTTGAGTCGTGTCGCAAGCCGGAATGCCGGTATTGCCGTTGCTTTGCCCGACAATAGCCAGGAGATTCGATAATGAATCGACGACGGTAACGTTATCGCCCCAGGGGCCGCCCAGCAAATAAACATGGTTATCGCTGGTATTAACTCCGGCATAAACGCCCGTTTCAGAATAATGTCGAAACAGCCAGGGATTGATGTTTTGAGTGGCTTGGTGACTGGGGAAAAACTGGGGGAAGTTGTTTTCGGCCCAGTTCAACAATTGCTCGGTATCGCTGTTGATGTCTGCGTTTGCCAAATGGGCTTGGTTGACAATAAACAACGTTAAAAAAGACAAGACAAGTCGCTTCATTCTATTTTTCATTTCATTCTCCGGTTTTACTTAGCGTCATTTATGCTAACGCGTAATGCAGGCGAAAGCCACTGCGCTAGATTCCATATGATAAAAGCCATCGACTATGGTTTGTCGATGGCGAGGCTGGCGTCTTGCCTTCTAGCTCTGTCGGTTTCAATAGTCAACGAAATATGCAAGAATAACCAATTAACTAAGAACCAAAGTCAATCAAATTCAATGAAAGTCACCGTTAAATCCGATCTGGAAGAAGCGCTGAAATTGTGTCGGGGCGCATTCCTGTCCGCGGCCGGGTTCAGCTTGTTAATCAATTTCTTGATGATCACGCCGTCGATTTATATGCTGCAAGTTTACGATAGAGTGGTCTCTACCGGCAATGTATCGACATTAACCATGTTGACCCTCATTGTGCTGGTGCTTTTTATCACGATGGCCGCGCTAGAGTGGGTACGGTCGCAAATTCTGGTCAGAGTCAGTACTCGCCTGGAAACCCTGTTAAATAAGCGCTTATTTCAGGTGGCATTCAAACAGGCGCTTTATTCAGGTGGACAGAAGGCTACGACACAACCATTGGACGATCTGACCGGCTTGCGTCAGTTTTTGACGGGCAACGGCCTTTTCGCTTTTTTCGACGCACCCTGGATGCCGATTTATCTAGGATTATTGTTTCTTTTCCATTCCTGGTATGGCTGGTTTTCGGTGTTTACCGCGATATTGTTGTGCCTGGTTGCGCTGGCAATTGAGAAAGCTACCACCAAAACCCTCAGCGAAGCTAATAATGCCGCAATGGCAACCCGGAGCATGTTGGGTAAGAACCTCAGAAATGCCGAGGTTATCGAGTCCATGGGTATGCTGGGCAACATTCG
>JAQTYP010000495.1 GCA_028688235.1 Methylomonas sp. | reverse complement strand
GCGCCGCCTCTCCCGGATGGGGCGTAATGACCCAATCACCGCGTTTTTGCGGATGTTTTGCCAACAAATTCAAAGCGTCCGCATCGGCGATACAAATTTTGTCACCGGCCAAAGCGGCCGACAACAAGTCTTGCGCCCATGCGTCCTGCCCTAAACCCGGCCCAATGACGATGACGCTGGCTTTATCCAGAAGAGGCTTTAACTGTGCCGACCTCTCTATGCCGTGACACATCAATTCAGGCCGGCCCAGATGCAAAAAACTACTGTGTTCTACGCGGGTCGCAATACTAACCAGGCCGGCGCCGCAGCGCAAAGCCGCCTCTCCGGCCAACCGAACCGCGCCGGAATAGCCAAGATTGCCGCCGACCACCAGCACATGACCGAAATGGCCCTTGTGAGCCGAACGCGGCCTGGGCGCCAACGCGGTTTTGGTCAAGAATCTCGCCGTGACCTTTAATTTGGATAATACCGAATCGGGTACGTTCAAACTCGAACAAACGATGTCGCCGCAATATCCGGCCGCATCCCCGGTAAATAATCCCGCTTTTAACGCTATAAAAGTCACGGTTAAATCGGCTCGTACCGCGCAACCCAACACGCAACCGCTGTCGGCGTGCAATCCGGACGGCACGTCCAATGCCAATACCGGTCGACCGGATCGGTTGATTAGCGCGATGGCCTCGGCATAATCGGGTGCAAGCTCGCGATTCAGGCCGGTACCGAGCAAGGCATCGACGACGACACCGTCTGCTTTAGCGCCGGAATCGAATGGCGCCACCTTGCCGCCCGCGCTCAGATAATCGCGGCAAACCGTCAGCGCATCGCCGGCCAAATTGTCGGGGTCCGTCATCGAAAAAACCGAAACGATGTATCCCGCGTCTTTAGCCAGCCTGGCCACCACATAACCGTCTCCGGCATTATTGCCGCAGCCGCAATAAACGCTCAGCCGCCTGGCGTCGGGCCAGCGCTGCTTCAAGGCATTGAACGCCGCAAGGCCGGCGCTCCTCATCAATTGCAGGCCGGGCATTTGTAATTCTTCTATCGCTATCCGTTCCGCTTCGCGTACTTGGGCGACGCTGTATAGGGCGTGTGCTGTCGGTTGCATGGCGTTGTCGTATAGAATGAAGGGAAGTTTCATTATATTGCAGTCCCGCCATGAGCCCAAATGCTATTCCCGATCTTCAGCAACTCGCCGAGCAAATCAAAGCCTGGGGTTTAGAACTGGGCTTTCAACAGATAGGCATCAGCGACACGAATCTGTCCGAAGCGGAACTCCACCTGCATCGCTGGCTACAGGACGGCATGCACGGCGACATGGATTACATGGCGGCACACGGCTTGAAACGCAGTCGCCCATCCTTGCTGCAGGAAGGCACCCGCAGCATCATCCGCGTCCGCATGGATTATTTGCCGGAAGATCGGCGCAACAGCCAAGACTTACTGAAATCGCCGGCAAAGGCCTTTATTTCACGCTATGCCTTGGGCCGCGATTACCACAAACTGCTGCGCAACCGTTTACAGAAACTCGCCGACAGGATAGTAGCCGACATCGGCCCATTCGGCTATCGCGCCTTCGTCGACAGCGCGCCGGTATTGGAAAAAGCCATCGCCGAGAAAGCCGGTTTGGGCTGGATAGGCAAGCACAGCAATCTGATCAACCGCCGCGCAGGCTCCTGGTTTTTCTTGGGCGAAATCTATACCGACCTGCCCTTGCCGGCCGACCATCCCGCCGGCAATCATTGCGGGCAATGTCGCGCATGCCTGGATATCTGCCCCACCCAAGCCATCGTTGCCCCTTATCGCGTCGACGCCAGACGCTGCGTATCGTATTTGACGATAGAGCATAAAACGGCCATTCCGGTCGAATTTCGCCCCTTGCTGGGCAATCGCATTTACGGCTGCGACGATTGCCAATTGATATGCCCTTGGAACCGATTCGCCAAACTGAGCACAGAAACCGACTTCGCGCCTCGCCAGCGCCTCGATAGCAGCACGCTCACGGAACTGTTTGGATGGACAGAAGCCGAATTTTTGCGCAAGACGGAAGGTTCGTCCATCCGCCGCATAGGCCACATTCGTTGGCTACGCAACATCGCCGTAGCCCTGGGCAACGGCAATCCGGATTCGGCCGCTAAAACCGCGTTACTCGAAAAACTACAGCACCCTAACGAATTAGTCAGAGAGCACGCTGACTGGGCGCTGCAGAACCTACACAAAAAAACTGTCGACATTCGGCCTAACGCATTGCTCCTTTGAGCTATCTCGCCAAGAGTGGCGGTGTCCGAAGCGGCATCTCGACAGAATAAGGCGTTTTTTCGCATCTATCGTATAATACGCGCCAATTTCGAGCCCCCATCATCCGAGGAACCATGAGTATCACATTGTCTAACCGCGTCAAAGCCGTCAAGCCATCGCCTACCCTGGCCGTCACAGCCCGCGCCGCCGCGTTGCGCGCCGCCGGCAAGGATATTATCGGCCTGGGGGTCGGCGAACCTGATTTCGATACGCCGGATCATATCAAGGCCGCCGCCGTCAAAGCGCTGGACAACGGTTTTACCAAATATACCGCGGTGGACGGCATTCCCAGCTTGAAAAAAGCCATCATCGAGAAGTTTAAACGCGACAACGGCTTGAGCTACGAACCCAAACAGATTTTGGTTTCCAGCGGCGGCAAGCAAAGCTTTTACAATCTGGCTCAAGCCTTGTTGAACCCCGGCGACGAAGTCATCATTCCGGCGCCCTATTGGGTATCCTATCCTGACATGGTATTGCTGGCCGACGGCGTGCCGGTCATCATCGAAGCCAATCAAGCGCAACAATTCAAAATTACTCCGGCGCAATTGCGTGCGGCGATCACCGACAAAACCCGATTACTGG
>JAQTYP010000494.1 GCA_028688235.1 Methylomonas sp. | reverse complement strand
CTGCATTGCCACGTCAATGCCGGCCCCAATCGGAAGGAATCGATCAGCGACGAAACCCTGCAACAAGTCTTTAACTTTGTCGCAAGTTCCGGCGTAAGAACTCTGGATTTAACCGGCGGCGCGCCGGAGATGCACCCGCGTTTTCGGGATATCGTGGCTCAGGCTAAAAAGCTCGGCGTCAAGGTCATAGACCGCTGTAATTTGACGATTTTAGAAGTTCAAGCTCGAACCGGATTGGCTGAATTTCTGGCCGAACACGAAGCGGAAATCATCGCCTCCCTGCCCTGTTATCTGGAAGAAAATGTGGACAAACAGCGCGGCAAAGGCGTATTCGAGGCCTCCGTGGCGGCCTTGAGACGCTTGAACGCCCTGGGTTACGGCCAAGAACATAGCGGCTTGCAGCTTAATCTGGTCTTCAATCCGCAAGACGCCGTGCTGCCGCCCGATCAACAGATCTTGGAACAGGCTTATAAACGCCATTTGCTTAGCGAATACGGCATCGTCTTCAACAAGCTCTATGCGATCGCCAACATGCCCATCCAGCGTTTCGGCAGCATGCTGCTTACTCGAGGCCGCCTGAACGATTATCTGGCGCTATTGCGCGCCAACTTCCGCCCCGCCAACCTGAGCAAGCTGATGTGCTCGAATACCATCAGCATAGACTGGCAAGGCTTGGTCTACGATTGCGACTTCAATCAAATGCTGGCAATGCCGCAGGGAGGAACAGAGCGGCGCCGACATATCAGCGAAATTTCCCCGGCCGAATTGCTCAATGCGCCTATCGCCCCAGCAAGCCACTGTTACGGCTGCACCGCCGGCCAAGGCAGCAGTTGCGGCGGTGCCCTGGACAAATCGTCGACATGAAACCCAAAATCAGCATCGTGATTCCGGTACTCAACGAAGCCGGAAATTTGCCCATCGTGCTGCAAGGTTTGCAGTCATTCAGAGCAGATTGCGAACTGATCGTTGTAGACGGCGGCAGCACCGACGCCAGCGCAAAACTGGCCGAACCGCTGGCAGACAAGGTGCTGGCTGCAGCGCGCGGCCGCGCCAAACAAATGAGTCTCGGCGCCACCCATGCTCAGGCGGAGATACTATTGTTCCTGCATGCCGATACCTTTTTACCGGATGCGGCGGTTAGCCGTATATTACAAGCCGTCGAGCGTGGCTACTGCTGGGGTCGCTTCGACGTCAGCTTCGACAACCCGACATTCCTGTTCGAACTGATCGCCTGGATGATGAACAATCGCTCGCGCTTGACCGGCATCGCCACCGGCGACCAAGCATTATTCGTCACCCGCTCTGCATTCGAGGCGATAGGCGGTTTTCCGGATATTGCCCTGATGGAAGACATTGCCATCAGCGCCCGCTTGAAAAAGCTGGCCCCCCCCTGTTGCCTAACCGAAAAGGTCACGACATCGGCCCGGCGCTGGCAACGCCACGGCGCGCTGAAAACTATTTTGTCGATGTGGCGATTGCGTTTGGCTTATTTTTTCGGCGCCGATCCCGACGATCTGGCCGCCCGTTATTACCGGAGTTAATGATGGAAGCTTTATTGCGCTTGGCCGTCTTCTTGTCGATATTGTCTGCCATGATGGTCTGGGAGTTGTTCAGTCCCCGGCGCCAATCGAGTTTAACGCGGCGCCAACGCTGGCCGGTCAACCTCGGCTTGGCCGCTTCGAACGCCGCCCTGATGCGAGCCGGCATGGGCGCCTCTGCCTGGCTGGCCGCACAATGGGCCGCCGAGCACCAAATAGGCTTGTTCAATCTGCTGGTCCTACCGGCTTGGCTCGGCGTAGCACTGAGCTTGTTATTGCTGGACCTTGCCATTTACGCCCAGCATATCGCCGCCCACCGTTGGCGATGGTTTTGGCGCTTGCATCAGGTGCATCACGCCGATGTGGAATTCGACACGACGACGGCCGTCCGGTTTCATCCCTTGGAAATCATGCTGTCCATGCTGTACAAAGTGCTACTGGTGCTGTTATTGGGCGTGGAACCCAAGACGGTGATCGCCTTCGAGATGATCTTGAACGGCTGTGCCTTATTCAACCACGGTAACGTTTACCTGCCGGAAGGCCTGGAACGGCGCTTGCGTTACTTGTTGGTAACACCGGACATGCACCGCATCCACCACTCGGTCTATCAGCCCGAAACTGACAGCAATTACGGATTTTCGCTATCGTGGTGGGACAGATTGTTTAAAACCTATTGCCCCCGGCCCAACAAGCCGCAGACCGAAATGACGATAGGTTTGAGCGGTATGCGCGACGCCGCCGAACTGGGCTTTGTGCGTATGTTGACGTTGCCTTTCACCGAACTGCGCAGACGTTAAGGAAAAAACATGAAATAAGTTGGAGGGGTTCGGTGGCTCGATTGACAGGTGTCGGCGGCAGGGATAGCCGCCTACAAGGATGTATTGACGGCGTCCTGTCAAGCGAGTCACCGAACCTTCACAACACTTATGGTTTCTAAAAGTTATTTTGTGCATATTCCTAAATGAAATATCTGTTCCAGGACGCCACGCTGCTGATATTTTGCAAAGCCCCCACGCCGGGCCTGGTCAAAACCCGGCTGATACCGGCATTAGGCGCCGAACAAGCCACCCTGGCACATATCGCGTTAACCCGGACCACCTTGAACCATGCCTTCGAACGACCTTTGTGCCCCGTTCAACTCTATTGCGCCCCCGATACCGGCCACGGCTTCTTTACTCGATGCGCAAAGGATTATCCTTTGACCCTGGCCAAGCAAACTGGTATCGACCTTGGCGCCAGAATGGCGAATGCCTTGACGGCGGCACTGGCCCATTATCGGCGCGCCGTATTGATCGGTTGCGATTGTCCGGGGCTGACGGCCGGCGATCTCGAGCAAGCCTTCCAAGCATT
>JAQTYP010000060.1 GCA_028688235.1 Methylomonas sp. | reverse complement strand
TTGCGAGGCTCAAGCATTTCAGGGCCGTTGCCACTCGTTATGACAAATTAAAACGCAATTTTGAAAGCGTCATCGCTTTGGCTTGCGCTTTCATTTGGTTACCCATGTGAAATGGCAACAGCCCCTAAAACCCGCACGAAAATGCCAGGTTCGGAGACATCGCATCATAAAGGTTTATGGGGGTGAGATATGAAAAACCATTTTGGCTTTAGGCGATTAATGCCGGCCTTACTGGCCGGCATAGCGTTGATTGGCGCACCGGTGCCCGCCAAAGAAATCCCGAAAGATGCCCACTCGAAATCGGGATACGCGATCGACGGCAGTGCATCGGCATCGGTACTTGCCGCCAAAAGAAGCCACAAAGTCGCAAGGGATGACGAGATAGGCTTGTCAGTTTTCTCCGGATTATTCGTTATCGCGATCATTGGCTTTTTTTCGAGCAAACTTTTCGAAAAAAAATAAACCGATAAACGACCATTTGGCGGCGGATCATTTGAAGCGATCGCAATCGTGGCTTATTGCGGATAAACCGAGCTTTCGACGGCATCTCCAGAGTCACGGTGCTGATGAATATAAGAACCGCCCACTAAGAATGTCAGCACCAATAAATAAAGCACTGCTGCAATGTTTTTTGCCTTTTTAGTTGCGTCCACATTATTTTGTGTCTTCATTCCGCGTTCCGAACCGATAAATAAAAGGATTTTAATTCGAACATATCAATCTCGACAAGCTATGTGACTTAGTCACTGATAGCCCGCAAACCTATCTTTATAGTGCAATCACCCTTTAGGCGAAGCACTCCGGCTCAAGCCGACCGGGTAATTCAATAATTAATACAAAAAGGTAGGATTGATATGTTAGATTTAATTTTCAAATTTGCTTCGAGTGTCTTACAAATGAACATAAGAGACCCTCATGACATACCCTTCGCATTGCCGCTGGTATTTGCTGCGGTGCTAGGCTTCGTCATGGGCTTCATCTTGATTCGCTTTATCGGCAACGAGAAAAAACTCGATCGCAATCAATAGATCAAACCTCATTAACATCAACAACATGCTTTAACGCTTCGACATCGAGAATTTCAATATTTCCACGATTGAGATTGAGCCACCCATAACTTTCAAACCGTTTTAACCGGCGGGAAACCACTTCACGAACTGAGCCCATCTCCAGGGCCAGTTCGTGATGAGTTGTGTGTATCGTCAAAGAATCGGCGGACAATAATGCTTTAGCCAACTTTTGATCTATGGTTTCAAAGCTGATTGACTCCATACGTTTGATCACATCGGTCAGACGGGAAGAGAAACTCCGAAACACAAAATCACGAAAAAAAACCGAATGTTCCAAACCGCGATGAAACATATACGCGGGAATTGCAAACGCACAGACCTCGGTTTCGGTAAAACCTTCAGCGGGATATTGATTATCGCCTAACAAACAGGATGTCGTCAGCACGCAGGAGTCCCCGGCCCTCACGTGATAAAGTAAAACTTCTCTACCGTCGGCCGACATGATTTGAGCTTTTACGCTCCCACTTAGCAATAACAGATAATTTTCGCAAGCCTTCCCAGGATAAAACACCTGCTGGCCAGCCGGCAGTTTAAGTAAAACCGCCGACTCCATCAGTTGCATTAACACCTTATCGTTTTGGCCGGCAAACTCCGGAAAATGATGTTGCCAAATTGAAAGAATCATGATCTTTTGTTCGAATTAATTCGACATGACCAAAGCGATAAATTCAATATACGTCTCTAATGAACAGCAGCCAAGGCTCTCAAAACATCCACCCGGCTGATCACTCCTACCATTTCGCCGTTTTGAAATACCGGAAAACTGCGGATGGGAGTATTCTGAAATTTTGCCGCCACATCGACCAAACTCTCATCGGCATCGACGACGACAAGATCTTTGGACATAAAATCACCCACCTTTCCCGTCATGCTTTGGTTATAGGCGGATTCCACGACGACTTTCATACCGTCTTTTTCCGAAAAAATACCGACCAATTTACCGTGGCCATCGACGACAGGCATACTGGTCACTCGGTTTTCCAACATGATTTTGAATGCGACCGCCACATCGGTTTCCGGAGTAACGGTTGCCACGTGTTCCGACATGTAATCGGATACTGCGATTTTAGCTAGCATGGTGTCACCTCACTTTGATTATTATTGTTCCTACAGAAAGTCGGTGCCAACATCTCGCCGCATCTTTTCTGTTGTAAAGTCATTATAGCAATCGCTTCGTTTTATCCAGCATTATCGCCAACGAATCGTATATTTTTCTCGCCATCGATAGCCCAACACGCAAATCATGGCCGAAAGAGGTGGTCATTGCACGGACTATCAAGACGCTTCCATCCATCGCCTACTCCAAACCGAATTCATTAAATAACGTATAAATTCATTTTTTATCCGGCAAGGAAACAGGCGACACTGGTTTCCGGTTAGCGGGCAATAATTCGTCCAGCAAAGGGTCATGCTCTATTACATCCACGGTGACCATATGCCCAGTGTTGGTCGCGATATGAGGATGCATAGCCGTAACCATAAAGGGAAAAGCCAGTCGCAAATCGTTGCTTGCTCCTTGGCTTTGAACGGATATTTTCCAAAGCTGTTGCGGCGCCTTTTGCTGCAAATACGCCGTCATATCGTAGGCTTCCAGCAACAAATGCCGCTTATATAACACGGTGGGTTCGATACGCTGAGCGTAATAAGTCGACATCATTGGATAATACCGGTAGCGCCGGTAATAGGGGTAAAACCCCATATCGTTCCAAACAGGTACTTCATAAGTATGCTGATACGTTTGCGGCTCGCCGACGCCGTAACTCATAAATATCGCCAATTCACCCTCTTGCAACGCATCGACTTTTATAAATCCCCGCTTAGTCAGGATCTTTTCCACATAAGTCTTGAACTCGATGAACTGCAAATCCTGTTCCTTCAGTTCTTGATTTCCGGGCAAGATGACGAAACGGCGCTTGTTTTGCACGTCGCTACTCGCCAGCGCATCCACATCCGAGCGAATCACAATCTGTCTAGGTGTCGTCGTACATGCAGACAACAAAAACACAAGCGCTATCAAAGCGATGCGGATGCAACTATAAGATTTCCAACTCGTCATGACCATCCTCCTCATGTTGCCGGTTCTCAAATTGATCTGCCTGACGGCCAATGACGTCGAACCGATTCCCGACGCTGTATCTTGGCTATTGGAGCGTTCAGTGAGCGAGACACGGCGGCAAGGATGACTGCAGTCAAACCTACAAATATCTATGGCGTCCTGTCAGGCGAGTCTACTAACCTCCACAAAGTTTACTGTTTCGAGAAGTCATTATGCATACCCCTGATCTTCGATAACTGCCAGGCCCACACCATTCATGCTCAGGAAGAAACATTAAGCAAGACAGTCTCAAGCAATCAACCCATGCTCAGATAACGCTCGCCAGTGTCGTGAATAATTGTCACCACGTTTTTTCCGGAACCTAGCCTCTGGGCAACACGCAAGGCGGCACAGACGCTGGCTCCGGAGGAAATTCCGGCCATGATACCCTCCTCTTGGATCAGGCGTTTGCGCATTGCGAAAGCCTCTTCGGTGGAAACTTGTTCTATGCCGTCCAACAAGTCGACATCCAGATTTTTGGGAACGAATCCGGCACCTATGCCCTGGATTTTGTGGGGACTATGATTGCCGCCGGAGATGACCGGGGACTCGGCCGGTTCTACCGCAATGGCTTGAAATTGTGGATTACGGGCCTTAATGACATCGGCCACTCCCGAGATCGTGCCACCGGTACCGACGCCGCAGACGAAGGCGTCTATCAACCCATCGGTACAGGACCAGATTTCTTGCGCGGTGGTTTGCCGGTGGACTTCGGGATTGGCCGGATTTTCGAATTGTTGCGGCATGAAGACCCCGGTTTCGGCGACAATGGCTTCGGCCTTGTCGATAGCCCCTTTCATACCCTCGACTCCGGGCGTCAATACGATTTCGGCACCGTATAGAGCCAGCAAATGCCTTCTTTCGACGGACATCGTCTCCGGCATCACCAATAGGCAACGATAGCCGCGCGCGGCGGCTATCATCGCCAAGGCAATGCCGGTATTACCGGATGTCGGCTCGACTATCGTTCCGCCTGCTTTCAAGTTCCCCGTCTTTTCGGCGGCTTGAATCATGGCCCAAGCAATACGGTCTTTAACCGATCCGCCGGGATTTCGCGATTCCAACTTCGCCAAAACCGTAGCCGACTGCTCAGGAACTATGCGCTGTAATCTGACTAACGGAGTATTACCAATCAATTGAATAATGTTATTTACGTTAGCCATAAACAAGGCACCCTCTACTTATCGATCTTGAACGCCAGGAATACCGGGCTGCCATTACGTTGAATCAACGTGGCAATGGACTTATCCACCGGCAACTTGGTCACGATTTTGTTGAATTCCGCCACATCGCGAACCGGTGTGTTTTGAATTCGCAAAATCACATCGCCTGGCTGAATACCGGCATCTAGCGCAATACCCTTGGCTACTTTTTGCACCAATACGCCATTTTTTTCAACCTGTAATTGTTGGCGTTGCTCGTCGGTCAAATCGGCCACGGCCAATCCCAGCCTATTGACCGTCATTTCCGGCATGGTACTCGGACTTAATTGAGCAGCCTGAGCCGGCAATAACCCCACTTTAACGGTCAATTCTTCTCTGTCGCCTTGGCGTATGACTTTAACCTTGGCTTTGTCATCGACCGGTGTCATGCCGACGATAGGCGGCAGCTCGCCTGACGTTTCTATCGTGCGACCATCGAATTCCACGATGATATCGCCTACCTGAATACCGGCCTTTTCCGCAGGCCCACCCGGAATAACCTTGGCGACCAACGCGCCATGCGGCCTATCCATGCCAAACGATTCAGCCAATTGCCGGGTCACATCCTGAATTTGAACCCCCAACCATCCGCGAGAAACGCTACCTTTGGTCTTAATTTGCTCGGCCACATTCATCGCCACATCGATGGGAATCGCGAATGATAAGCCCATGTAACCGCCTGATCGGCTGTATATTTGGGAATTGATACCGACGACTTTGCCTTGCATGTTAAACAAAGGCCCTCCGGAATTACCGGGATTAATCGCGACATCGGTCTGAATGAAGGGTACGTAATTGCCGTCAGGCAAGCTACGGCCTTTCGCACTGACGATGCCGGCCGTCACCGACTGTTCGAAGCCAAAAGGCGTGCCGATGGCCAATACCCATTCGCCAACCTGCAATTGATCCGGCGCTCCGATTTCAACGACAGGCAATTCCTTGGATTCGACCTTGAGCAAAGCCACGTCGGTGCTTTCATCGGAGCCTATCAACTTGGCCAGCAACTCGCGCCTATCTTTAAGTTTAACGACGATCTCGGATGCATTGTTGACTACGTGGTGGTTAGTCAATATGTAACCATCTTTCGAAATGACGAAACCGGAGCCCAGGGAATTGGTTTCTCTAGGCACCATACCTCGTCCGGGACCCTGAAAGAAATGCCTGAAAAATTCTTCCAATTCCGGCGGCATATCTTGCGGCATGGCTTGTTGATCCGCATCGCCTTGCATATCGGGAGCCTTCTGCGTGGTGCTGATATTGACCACCGCATCGCCGTTGTTCTTAACCATCTCGGTGAAATCCGGCAATTGGGCATAGACCGGAACCGTCACCATCAACAACACTATGCTACTAATAAGCTTATGAATCATGCATTCTCCATACAATGTTTGCATTTTTAAAAATCATTCGAAGGACCTAGTTGCGGCGCACACTGACGCCGTTCGCCACAAACTCAACGGCTTGACTTGGGACTTCGCCCAAAACGGTCACTTGTAGGTCACCTACCACCCGGCTAAACGAATTAACGGGGCCTAGGGATTTTAATCCCTCGATACCGTGCTCTCCTTTGGGCTCGAAGTAAACCGAAATATTGGAAAAACCATCACTGAGCAACAAATGATCGACGATCTTTTTTGATTGCTGCATGGCATTACGGATAAAAAACACCTCCTTAAATCCAGCAGGCCAATTCCCCAGTCGAAACGCCGAATCTTCCAAAGCGCCATTATTTTCCGCATGGAGATGCCGATTTTCAACCTGCGGATGCATCGGGGCCGAAGCTTGATCGCTCGCTAAGGTATCGACCTCGAATTCGGTAAACAACACTTGCTCGAGCGTACTGCCATCCAGGGCGTAGACCTCGATCTTCAAAGGCAACCATGAAGCTTTATCGACCCAGATTTTCCGCGCATAACGCAGTTCGTCCTTGGGTAATACCGCAATAATTTGCGCTGGCCGCATCGCGATCATTTCCTGACCGGCCACGGCCAACAAATATTGCTCATCCAAACGTTCGGGATGTGCCGGCAGGTCGACGATAAAAGACCGGTCTATCGGATGCTGGCTTTCTATTTTCTTATGGGTTTCCTTGAATATACAGCTGATTTCGTTAGATTTTCTGGTCACCTCGCGCAAGGGTGAATTCAACGAGGTCAAGCGTTCGTTTTCGATACCGTTTTCCACCGTATGTTGATATTTCATCGTATCGATTTGACCGTTTTTCATGAAGATGACGGTACCATGATAATTCAGCGTCTTCATGCTATCGCCGACTTTTTTCAGCCACTGTTGTCCGTTTAACGAAGAAGACTCTTGCGCAGCCGCACAAGAAATAGCCAGGAAAAAAACTATAAAAAATCGCATTAAAAAATTATTTTTGTTGATAGCTGGCAACGCGCGCGTATGACTGCACGCCCACATTGTTGTTGACATACCAAACATTGTCGTGTGCCAAAAGATATTCTTTGAAGCGCGCATTCATTTGTTCGGCATCGATCGTATGTTGCGCGATTGAGTTACCGGCGACATTGGGAAAACCTTGTATTCCTGGACGACTGGCCGACAGCCAAAGCACAGCCAACACTAACGAAGCAGCGACAGCCAATCCGGTTTTTTTGAGATAGCCCTTGTGTTTTTTGTGCGGCAACAAATAAATGGGTTCATGCTCCAATTGCCGACTAACCTTGTCGACAAAGTCGAGATTCGCAACGGAACATTGCTCGCTCTTTAAGGACTGCGCAATCAAGGCGTAACGTTGTAATTTGAGTTGTAATTGCTCGTCGTGCCTAGTGGCTTTCAATAGCCTATATGCCTCGACGGTGTCGAGCTGATCGTCGAACAGCAATGAGAGTTTTTCATTAATGGGTTCTTGCATGGTAATACCTTTAACCTAGCAATGGGTTTAATTTTTCATCAATAGCCTCGCGGGCTCTGAATATCCTGGAGCGTACGGTACCAATGGGGCAATCCATCGCCTCGGCTATCTCTTCATAACTCATGCCTTCGAATTCCCGCAGAGTAATGGCAATGCGCATTTCCTCGGGTAGCCTTTCTATTGCCGATTTGATGACGGCGATAATCTGCTCGTTCATCATTTGATGTTCCGGAGTCTCGATATCCTTCAACTGCGACGCAGACTCGAGCTGTTCGGCATCCTGCATATCCACTTCAAAATCGGAATGCCGCCTCGAGCGCGATAACAAATAATTCTTTGCGGTATTGATCGCAATTCGATATAGCCAGGTATAAAAGGCGCTATCGCCGCGAAAATCTCCCAAGGCTCTGTAAGCTTTAATAAAGGTATCTTGTGCGACATCCTGGGCCTCGCTGGGATCTTTGACATAGCGATTTACCAGATGCACGATCTTGTGTTGATACTTGATGACCAAAAGATCGAAGGCCGCCTTATCGCCTCGCCGCACTCTTTGCACCAAGTCCTGATCTAAATCTTCTGAAAGCCTTGTTGGTTCGTTCACTGAGCTATTTCGATGATGGAGTGGACAGAATTAAACCGCATTAGTTCTGGCAATACAAAAAAAAATACCACACAATGAAAAAGCGCTATGATTTTCGGCACAACTATAACAAAACCTTCATTTCCAGACTTTAATACATTGACCACGCAATCTCTTCAACACTTCGACATTTTGATCGCAGGCAGCGGCGGTGCGGGGCTCAGCCTGGCCCTGCATCTAGCGGATCACTACCGGGTTGCGGTATTGGCTAAATTTGCCCTTACCGAATGCAGTACCTATTACGCCCAAGGCGGCATCTCGGCTGTCTACGACGATCAGCACGATTCCATCGAATCCCACATACAGGACACACTGATTGCGGGAGCAGGCCTTTGCGATCCCGATATTGTCCGCCTGACGGTGTCCCAGGGGCGTTCCAATATCGAATGGTTGCGGACTCAAGGTGTTAATTTTACCGAAGAACGAAGCGCAAACGGCACAATACAGCTGCATCTGAATCGGGAAGGCGGCCATTCCCATCGGCGCATCGTACATACCGATGATGCAACGGGCAAAGCCGTATCGTTGTCATTGATAGAAAGAGCCCAGGCGCACCCTAACATCACCCTGCTGGAATATCACAATGTGGTGGAGTTAATCACCGCGGAAAAGCTGGGACTGTCGCCACAGCGCATTTGCGGGGCTTATGTGCTGGACATCAATGCCGGCAAAATCAAAACCATAGCCGCAAAAATCGTCGTGCTAGCCACCGGCGGCGCCAACAAGGTCTATTTGTATTCGACCAATCCGCATATTTCCAGCGGCGACGGCATCGCCTTGGCTTGGCGGGCCGGATGCCGAGTCGCGAATATGGAATTCATGCAATTCCACCCGACTTGTTTATACCACCCTTCCGCCCGGTCTTTTTTGATCAGCGAGGCGGTGCGGGGAGAAGGCGGTCATCTGATTTTGCCCGACGGCGGGCGCTTCATGCGCCGCTACGATGAACGCATGGAACTGGCCCCTAGAGACATCGTCGCCCGCGCGATCGACAACGAGATCAAAAAACGCGGCATAGACTGCGTCTATCTGGATATCAGCCATAAATCCCGCGAATTCATTCAAAAACACTTCCCAACAATATACATGCAATGCCTGGACGTCGACATCGACATCAGCCGGCAACCCATCCCCGTCGTACCGGCCGCCCATTACACTTGCGGCGGCGTCATGACGGACAACAATGCCAGGACCGATATTTCAGGCTTATATGCGATCGGCGAAGTGGCCTGCACCGGCTTACACGGTGCCAACCGCATGGCCAGCAATTCGCTGCTGGAATGTTTGGTATTTGCCGAGCAAGCCAATCGCGATATTCGCCGGCAATTCGATATGCTCCCGGAACCACCGCCTCTTCCGGCATGGGACGAGTCGCAGGTCAGCGACTCCGACGAGGAAGTAGTCATCGCACACAACTGGGACGAGTTGCGCCGTTTCATGTGGGATTATGTCGGCATCGTCCGCACCAACAAACGCTTGGAAAGAGCGATGAACCGGTTGATACTGCTGAAGGAAGAAATCAGCGAATATTACGGCCGTTTCCGCGTCACCAGCGACCTGCTGGAGTTGCGCAATCTAGTCATCGTCGCCGAATTGATCATTCGTTGCGCACAGCAACGCAAGGAAAGCCGCGGCCTCCACTTTACCAAAGATTATCCGGTCCCGGATGACAGCAGGCCGCCGCAAAACACCGTGTTGACACCGGAAAAACCGGGCATTAAATAACGATAAAACATCAAGCCCAGTGCTTAAACTCAATTGATGAAGGACGATTCATGCAGATACTTGGCGTAGATATAGGTGGCTCGGGCATCAAAGGGGCCATAGTCGATACATTGACCGGCGAATTGCTAAGCGAGCGTCACCGCATTGAAACACCGCAACCGGCCACACCGGAGGCCGTTGCATTGGTTCTCGAAAAACTGGTTAAACATTTCGAATGGAACGGGCTGGTAGGCTGCGGCTTTCCCGCCGCCATTCAGCACGGTATCGTGCGGACCGCATCGAATATAGACTCCTCGTTCATCGGCACCAATATCGACCGCTTGTTTTCCAACGCCTGTCGATGTCCTTGCTACAACCTGAACGACGCCGATGCCGCCGGCCTGGCCGAAATTCGATTCGGGGAAGGCGCTGGAAAATCCGGGGTAGTCATGCTGATAACCATAGGCACGGGGCTTGGTACCGCATTATTCACCGATGGCCGACTTATCCCGAATACCGAATTAGGCCACCTCTTCCTGGAAAACGGCAAGAAAGCCGAGCATTATGCCTCGGATGCCATCCGTAAAATCGAAGACCTGAACTGGAAACGCTGGGGCAGCCGGTTGAATCTCTACCTCGACACGATGGAAAAGCTGTTCTGGCCCGACCTGATCATACTCGGCGGCGGAGCCAGCAAAAAGTTCGACAAGTTCAAAGACCAACTGGCTTTAATAGCCCCGGTAAAACCCGCCGCCTTTTTAAACCAGGCCGGTATCGTCGGCGCAGGCTTGTATGCAAAAGACCGATACGGATTAGAGGACGCCTGAATTTGCGATGCACCCGGCTGACACCGGGGCACCCTGCCGACGACGGCTACGATTATTCGCTAGTCAGAATCTTGGCCAATTGCGCGGCCGGCACATAGCCTGGTAACACATTGCCTTTTTCTGTCACTATCATCGGCGTGCCGCTCATGCCGAAGGCTTCACCCAATTGCATGTGTTGGTCGACAGGATTGTCACAAGTTTTGTTTTCCAATGCCTCGCCTTTTTTGGCGGCCGTCAATGCTTTTTGTTTATCGCTAGCGCACCAGACGGATATGGCTTTGGCATAGGATTCTGAACCCTTGCCGGCCCGTGGGTAGAACAAATAGCGCACGGTAATGCCCTGTGCCATATATTGGTCGATTTCCGAATGCAATTTGCGGCAGTAACCGCAGTCGATATCGGTGAATACCGAGACGGAATGCTTGCTGGTCTCGGGTTTGAAAATGATCATGTTTTTGTCGCCGACCTTGTCCAGCGCCGCTTTGCGCACTTCGGCCAACTTATTTTCGGTAATATTTTTCTTTTCGACGGCATCGTATAATTGCCCTTGAAGCAGATATCTTCCGTCTTCGGAGGCATAGAATATATTCCCCCCCGCCACGACTTCGTATAGACCCTTGATATCGGTTGTTTTGATCGAATCGACCTGAGCCCGCGGCATGAATTCGGCCAAAGCCTTCTTCACCGCAGCCTCGTCGGCCGAAACCTGTCCTGCCATCAACATTGCTACCGTGGCGACCAACATTTGAGACAATTTATTCATGGTTATGTAAGTAGAATGATAAAAATTAAAAATCGACCGAGACGGGGGATGCCGCTATTGAAACAAACGCCCCAAATCCAAAAACAACGCCAAAGCCATTAACGAGATCAACAAAAACATCCCGACATTTTGAAAATATATTTGCAATCGATCCGGAACCGGACTGCCCTTGATCGCTTCGACCAGATAAAACAACAAATGGCCTCCATCCAGCACCGGCACCGGCAGCAAATTCAAAACCCCCAGACTGACGCTGACCAGACCTAAGAATCTTAAAAACGCGGTCAAACCCATTTCCGCCGATTGCCCGGCGTATTGGGCTATGCTGATAGGGCCGCTGATGTTATCGACAGACGCCGAGCCCACGAACATCTTGCCTATCATCTTCAATGTGCTGACCGAGTATAACCAGGTTTTCTGCAATGCGACAGGATCGCGGCGAGCGGCGACAAGGAATATTCGGCTTGCAAGTCCTTCAGCATATTTTCGGGCATTTTGACTCCTGC
>JAQTYP010000493.1 GCA_028688235.1 Methylomonas sp. | reverse complement strand
AGCCATAACCATAGCCTTGGATGGTGACGTTTTCGACGGGGCGAATCTGGCCGGCCTGAATATGGGCCGCTTGGCCTTCCAGCGTTCGCAGTTGCTGGGCAGTACGCCGGCTGTCGAAATCGCGGGTGTCGCCAGCCATGCCTTGCATGCGGATTCGGTTCGGGGATACGGCGACGGCGGCTTCGGCGTTGAGTTGTTCTGCGGTTTGATGGCTGCTTTGCAGCACCGAGATGACTAGATTGCGTAAGCGGCCGTCCAGCTTTTGAACCAGGGCCCGGAGTTCTTGCCGGCGCGCGGGGCCGGCTTTGATGATCAAGGTGTAGCCGTCGCCGCCGACGGCTTCTTCTCCTTCCAGCAGCGGTGCCAATAAAGGTTGAATTTCAGACACCGACCGATTTTGCAGGTCTATGACGGCCATGGTCGTGTCGCCGGCGATGGCGCTGTGTGGTAACAGCCATAAAAAACCGGCGAGGGCTAGGGCAAGCAGTTTGGCTGACTTCGGGCGGGTGAACTTGCGGTACTCGCTGTTCAGCGCCTGTAAGAGGGCAAGACGACCGTCAGATTTCACGGTATAAGGCCAAATAGTGGTTGGCGCTGTTTTCCCAGGAGAAATCCTTGTTCATCGCATTGCGTTGCAACTGTTCCCACAGCGGACGGTTGGCGTGCAGAACCATGCCGCGCTTGATGGTTTCCAGCAATGCGCCGGGCGTGGCGTCTTTGAAGACCAAACCGCTGGCGGTGCCGTTCTTGATGGTCTCGGGCAGGGCATCGACTACGGTGTCGGCCAGGCCGCCGGTTTTTCTGACTATCGGCAAGGTGCCGTAACGTTGGCTGTACATTTGATTCAGGCCGCAGGGCTCGAAACGCGACGGCATCAAGAACATATCCGAACCGGCTTCGATTTGGTGAGCCAGCTTTTCGTCATAGCCTATGGTGATGGAGATTTTGTCCGGATATAACCGGGCAAAATCCTGCAAACGGACTTGTATGCTTTTGTCGCCGCTGCCGAGCAGGGCAAATTGCAAGGGCAGGGTGGTCATTTCTTTCAGGCAGTTCAAAACCAGATCGATGCCTTTTTGATCGACCAGACGGCCTATCAGTCCTAATAGTGGCTGGTCGGGGGCTATCGGTAAACTCAGGCGTTTTTGCAAGGCGGTTTTGTTCTTGACTTTTTTGTTCAGCGTATCCCGATTGTAAGTCTGGACGATTTGCTGGTCGGTTTCGGGATTCCAAACGTTGGTGTCTATGCCGTTGATGATGCCCGATAAGGTGTGTTGGCGGTGGGCTAAGAGTCCCTCCAGGCCGTAGCCGAATTCGGGGGTCTGGATTTCGTGCGCATAGGTCGGACTGACCGTGGTGATCCAGTCGGAATAGCTCAATCCGCCTTTGATAAACGACAGCATGCCGTGGTATTCCAGACCGTCGTGATGCCATAGCTGGCCCGGCAGATTCAGCAAGGTATAGGTGTTGGCGGGGAACACGCCCTGATAGGCCATGTTGTGTATCGTGAAGACGGTGGCTGGCTTGGCTACTTCCAGCGAGAGCAGGGCCGGGACCAGGCCGGTCTGCCAGTCGTTGCAATGCACGACATCGGGTTTCCAGTTCAGATAGGCTCTGTCCATCGCCACTTCGGTCACGATACGGCAAAACAGCGCGAAGCGGTCGCCGATATCCGGCCAGGGGTTGCCATTTTCGTCGGTATAAGGGTTGCCCGGGTGGTTGAAGAACGGCGGGTAGTCGACCAGCCAGACGGCCACGTTGCTGCCCGGCAAATGGGTTTCCAGCAGGTTGACGTCGCAGTTGTTGACGCGCACGGTGCACAGATAACGCCCGGGTTCGCAGTTTTTGATGCCCTGATAATTGGGCATGATGACGCGCACGTCCTGGCCCAGATTGGTCAAGGCGATGGGCAGGCTGCCGGCGACGTCGGCCAGGCCTCCGGTTTTGATTAATGGGTGGGTTTCGCTACTGGCGAACAGGATTTTCTTCATGATTCGGCAATTATTGTTTCAGGATGATACCGGCCAAGGGTGGCAGGGTCACGGCAATGGATTGGTCCATGTTCATCCAGGGCACGGCTTCCGAATGCACCAGGCCATTTCCGATGTTGCCGCCGTCGTAATAACTGGAGTCCGAATTGAAAATTTCCTGATAGCTGCCTTCCCGAGGTACGCCGATGCGGTAATTTTCCCGCGGTACAGGCGTGAAATTCAGAATGACGATCAAGTCTTCGTTGGCGGACTTGCGGCGATAACTGATGATGGATTGCTGGTAGTCGTGGCAGTCTATCCATTCGAAGCCGTGATGATCGAAATCGAATTGATAAAGGGCCGAGTGGGTTTGGTAGAGGGCGTTCAAGTCCTTGACCAGGGTTTGCACGCCGCGGTGGTGGGCGTAATCCAGCACATACCAATCCAGGTCTCGATTGACGCTCCATTCCGTGCCCTGGGCAAATTCGCAGCCCATGAACAACAATTTTTTGCCCGGATAGGTGAACATCATCGTATACAGCAAGCGTAGATTGGCGAAACGCTGCCATTCGTCGCCCGGCATTTTATTCAACAGCGATTGTTTGCCGTGGACGACTTCGTCATGCGAGAACGGCAATATGAAATTCTCGGTAAAGGCATACAGCAGGCCGAAGGTCAGTGAGTCGTGATGATAGGAGCGGTGTATCGGTTGCTCTTGCATATAATGCAGGATGTCGTGCATCCAACCCATGTTCCATTTCATCGAGAAGCCGAGGCCCCCTGTCCAGGTGGGGCGGGTGACTTGCGGCCAGGAGGTGGATTCTTCGGCCATGATGACGGTGCCGGGATGTTGCTCGTGGGTCACGGCGTTCATGTGGCGCAAGAAGTCTATGGCTTCCAGGTTTTCGTTGCCGCCGTACATATTG
>JAQTYP010000492.1 GCA_028688235.1 Methylomonas sp. | reverse complement strand
GATGCACCAGATTCGCCAGCCCTTGAATCAAATCCATGCGGCGATCCAAATCATGAGCCAACGCAACGATACGCACAATCTGGCCTTGAAAGAATTGTTGAACCAAGTTCAGCAGATGGGTGAAGAGACGCTGGAAACCTTGCAGCGTTGCGTGCCGGAAATTCCGGAAACGGCGGTGATGCCGATCAATTTGAATCAGTTGCTGCACGAAGTGATGTTGTTGTATAGCCAAAAATTCCTGGCCAACGGCATCGTGGTCGACTGGTTGCCCAATCCCGTGCTGCCATCGATTATGGGGGCGGAGAACAAATTGCGCATGATGTTCAAACAACTGATCGATAACGCGATCAATGCGATGAACCGGGCCGGAAGCAGGGAGCGGGTCATCAATATCAGCACTTCGGTCGAACACGATTGGGTTAGTGTCACCGTCGCCGATAGCGGCCCCGGTATTCCCATTCATCAAAGGAGTAAGGTATTCGAACCGTTTTTCACGACGCAGCAACACGTCGGGGGCGGACAGGCCGGTATGGGGCTGGTCATGGTGCGGGAAATCATCAATCAGCACGGTGGCCTGATAGAAATCGACCCGGAATATCATGCGGGTTGTCGTTTCAACATCAGCTTTCCAAGTCAACACAACTCCGCTAGGGTGAGCATCCATGAATGAGCGTTCATTGCTGGTCGAATCGGAACTGGATACCCTGTTTCTGGTCAGCCAACTCCTTAACAGCACGCACGATATGCGGACCAAATTAAAAGGCATACTCGAAATTCTGCATAAGCGTTCGGGCTTGCACTTCGGCATGATTACCCTGCGAGACCTGGACGACGATAGCATGAGTATCTGCGAAATCTACGGCGAAGGCATAGACCGTTCGGTGCGTTATCAGCCCGGCGAAGGCTTGGTCGGAGCCATCCTGGACGAGGGCTGCACTATCGTGGTCGAGCGTATCGCCGACGAGCCGCGTTTCCTGAGTCGTTTGGGGGTTTATAACCCGGATCTGCCGTTCATCGGTTCACCGTTAGCGGTAGAGCAGGGCGAAGTGGTCGGCATACTGGCGGCTCAACCCTGTGAAGCCAGTTTTTTGGGGGAGCGAGCCCGCTTTCTGGAAATGGTTGCCAATCTGATCGCGCATTCGGTCAATTCGGTCAGGGCCATGGAGCGCAAGCAAATCGAGCTGGTCAACGAGCGGGATTTTTTGAAGCAGGCCCTGGTTAAAAACTACCGCTTCGAGAATATCATCGGCCATTCCGAACCGATGTTGAAGGTATTCGACATCATACGCCAGGTCGCCAAGTGGCATACCACGGTGCTGATACGCGGTGAATCGGGTACCGGTAAGGAAGTCGTGGCCAACGCCATCCATTTCAATTCCGCCTGCGCCAGCGGTCCTTTTTTGAAGCTCAATTGCGCGGCCTTACCGGATACTTTATTGGAGTCCGAGCTGTTCGGGCACGAAAAAGGGGCGTTTAGCGGGGCCATAGGCCAGCGCAAGGGCCGCTTCGAATTGGCGGACAATGGCACGCTGTTTCTGGACGAAGTTGGGGAGATTTCGGCCTCGTTTCAAGCCAAGCTGCTCAGGGTGCTGCAGGAAGGGGAATTCGAACGGGTCGGCGGCGTCAGGACCATCAAAGTCAATGTCCGCATCATCGCCGCCACCAACCGTAATCTGGAAAAGGACGTAGCCGACGGTAGTTTCAGGGAGGATTTATATTATCGGCTCAACGTGATGCCCATCAATATGCCGCCGCTCCGCGACCGGATAGAAGACGTTCCGGAACTCGCCAAGTTCTTATTGAACCGTATTTCCAAGCAACAGGGCGGCAGACCGCTGGAAATCAAGGAAAGCGCGTTGCGCATTTTGATGAAGCACAATTGGCCCGGCAACGTGCGGGAGTTGGAAAATCGGCTGGAACGCGCCGCGATCATGAGTGCCGAGGGCATCATCGACAGGGACGTGATCATCAGCACCGGTTTGGAAGACGAAATCGGCATCAGCCGTCCGCAACCCGCCACCAGCCGTATGCTGGACTTGCACGACGAAGAGCTCGACGAACGCGAGCGCGTCATCGCGGCGTTGGAACAATGCGGTTGGGTTCAGGCCAAGGCCGCCCGATTGCTGGATATGACGCCGAGACAGATTGCCTATCGGATACAGACTTTGAATATCAGCGTCAAACAGATTTAGTCTTTGGCGGTCAGGCCAGCAGCGACACAGGGTCGTGCGAGGGCGTCGCTCCCACGGAAAACTTTTATTTGCCGGGGAGACACCGAGCCTTTATGAGCGTTACGGAAATTGCCAATCCGACAGCAACTGCCTGACTTGCTGTTTATCGGGTAAGCCAGGTCGCGCGCCGATTTTCGTGCAGCACAGGGCGCCGGCGGCACTGGCGAAACGCAAGCTTTCCAGCCATTCCATTCCGGTGGCAAGCGCTACGGCAAAAGCGCCGTGGAACGCATCGCCGGCACCCGTGGTGTCGATCGCGGCGACGGGCGGGCTGGGCAGTCGTCCCGATTCTTGCCCGCGCTGCCAGATTAAGCCGCGTTCACCCAGCGTGATGACGACTGCCGGCGCATTGGTGGACAAGCGTGATAAGGCTATTTGTTCGTTGTCTGCAGTCTGCAAGGCAAATTTTTCGGAACAAACCAGATAATCGACTTTGTCCATCAATGCCAGGGTGCCTTCGTGTACCGAGCCCGCATCGAGCACCGTTTGTGTATCAGTATTTCGTAATTGCGCGAGCAATGCCAATGAGAGATGGGGCTCGTGGCCATCGAATAATGCGGTTTTAGATGACAGGCCGCTAAAGTCTATGGCGTCGGCAGGCAGGGTCTGCGTGTCTCCTTTGTAATTTAATAATGAGCGCTTACCGTCGGGTTTGACCAAAATGGCCGAAAGCGG
>JAQTYP010000491.1 GCA_028688235.1 Methylomonas sp. | reverse complement strand
TTGTCGTCCGCGGTCGAGAAGGTTTGCGACGCGTTGGTCGGGATGGTAGTGTTTTTCTCTATCAATTTGGTCATCACGCCGCCCAAGGTTTCGATACCCAACGACAATGGAGTGACATCCAACAGTAATACGTCTTTGACGTCGCCGCCCAATACACCAGCCTGAATCGCCGCACCCAAGGCCACCGCTTCGTCCGGGTTAACGTCTTTACGCGGCTCTTTATCAAACAAGCTTTTTACGAAAGCTTGTACTTTCGGCATACGGGTTTGACCGCCGACCAGAATCACGTCGTTGATTTTCGAGGTCGATACGCCGGCATCTTTAATCGCTTGCAAGCAAGGGCCTTTGGTGCGTTCGATCAGTTCGTCGACCAGCGACTCCAGTTTGGCGCGGGTCAGTTTGACGTTCAAATGTTTAGGGCCTGACGCATCGGCCGTGATGTAAGGCAGGTTAATATCGGTTTGCTCTGCGGACGATAATTCAATTTTGGCTTTTTCGGCCGCTTCTTTCAAACGTTGCAGCGCCAAGGGATCGTTGTGCAGGTCGATGCCGCTATCGCGTTTAAATTCGCCCGCCAGGAAATCGATGATGCGCAAGTCGAAATCTTCGCCGCCCAGGAAGGTGTCGCCGTTGGTCGCCAATACTTCGAACTGGTGCTCGCCTTCGATTTCGGCGATTTCGATGATGGAAATATCGAAAGTACCGCCACCCAGGTCGTAAACCGCAATGGTTGTGTCGCCTTTCGGTTTATCCATCCCGAACGCCAACGCCGCCGCTGTCGGCTCGTTGATGATACGTTTTACGTCCAGACCGGCAATACGGCCGGCATCTTTGGTAGCTTGGCGTTGCGAGTCGTTGAAGTAAGCCGGCACGGTGATCACCGCTTCGGTGACTTCTTCACCCAAGAAGGCTTCGGCGTCTTTTTTCAGTTTCATCAACACGCGGGAAGAGACTTCGGGCGGCGCCATTTTTTTACCGTGGCATTCCACCCACGCGTCGCCGTTATTGGCTTCCATGATTTTGTACGGCACCATTTTGATGTCTTTTTGTACCGCGTCTTCCTTGAAGCGGCGGCCGATCAAACGTTTGATGGCGAATAAGGTATTTTCAGGATTGGTCACCGCTTGTCGCTTAGCGGATTGGCCGACCAAGACTTCGTTGTCGCCGGTAAAGGCGATGATGGAAGGCGTGGTGCGCGCGCCTTCGCTGTTTTCGATGACCCGCGCGGTGCCATTTTCCAGTACCGCCACACACGAGTTGGTGGTACCCAAATCGATTCCGATCATTTTGCCCATTGAATTTCTCCAGACTTGAATTGAATGTAAGTTAAAAAGTTGTTAGCGATATGCGGTTGATGATTTTAATTTCAAGCCTGCTCATCGATTTTTGCACTGTCGGCCGGTTTGTCCTCGGCTTTGGCCACCACGACCATTGCAGGGCGCAATAAACGACCGTTCAAGATATAGCCTTTTTGGAACACGGTAATCACATGATTGGGCTCGACGGTCGAACTCGGTTGCATGACCATGGCCTGATGGAACTCAGGATTGAACGGCTGACCCGTCGGATCGACGGTTTCGATGTTGAATTTGGCGAAAACCGTTTCGAATTGCTTTTTGGTCAGTTCGCTGCCTTCACGCAGCTTGACCACTTCCGGGCTGTCGCCGGCCGCCGCCTGTATCCCGAGATCCAGACTATCCATGACGCTTAATAACTCTTTGGCAAATTTAGCCAACCCGTATTTACGCTCGTCGTCCAAATCCTTTTGCACACGCTTTTTCAGATTTTCCATTTCCGCCATCGTCCGCATGGCCTTGTCCAGATTGGCGGCCGCTTGTTGCTGGGCTTCTTCCAATTGCTTCTGCAAAGTCTCGACGCTCACTACTTCAGCCGCGGGCGCCGTTTCAGCCGTTTCGATTGCCGGCTCGGCAAACGCCTCGCTGGTTTGTTCAAGCACTTCAGCGATTAACTCACTATCCGATTGCTGTTCGTGGCTTGATTGCTGATGACTCATGATTCACTCCAAATAGTTGTAATTTTAAGTTCCGTAATAAATAGGGACGTTTATTTGCTATTCAAGGCCGCGCCCAATAATTTTGCCGTGACGTCGACGAAAGGAATGACTTTTTCGTAAGCCATGCGGGTAGGCCCTATGACACCCAGCACGCCGACCACTTCGTCGTTGATAGAATAGGATGAGGTAACCAGGCTGCAATGATCGAATGCGCTGTATCCCGATTCCTCGCCGATGAAGATCTGCACGCCGTCCGCTAGTAAACACTGGTCCAGCAAATGAATCACGCCCCGCTTTTGGCTAAAGGCTTCGAAAAGTTGTTTCAAGCGCTCCATGTCGGACAATTCGGAAAAACCCATTAAATTGGTTTCGCCGCTCAACACATAATCGTCTTTGGGTTGCTGGGAAAAGGTCAGCTTGGCCATGTTGACCGCGTCTATCATGCCCTGATTGACTCGGTTTCTATCCTGTTCCATGTCTTTGACGATAGCTTCGCGGATTTTCGACAGGCTACGTCCTGCATAGACGCTATTCAAATAATTGGCCGCCTGCTGCAACTCGGCCGGCGTATAAAGCTTATCGGTATGTATGATTTTGTTATGCACTTCCTGACCGTCGGTCACGAAGATCACCAACACCCGGGTGTTGGACATCGGCAAGAATTCGATATGGCGCAGGGCTATAGACTCGCGCCGCGGCAGTGTTACGACCCCGGCCATTTTGGTGACTTCGGAAAGCAGTTTGGAGGCTTTATTCAACACCTCGCCCGGTTCGTCGTTTTCCGCCAGCAAACTGCTTTGCAGTTGCTTTAGCGCTATTGAATCCAACGGCTTCACCGTCAACAAACTGTTCACGAACAAACGATAACCGCCGACGGTCGGCACCCGGCCGGCTG
>JAQTYP010000490.1 GCA_028688235.1 Methylomonas sp. | reverse complement strand
CCCCACCAGAATAATATTGGGCTTGCGGCGCAGCGCATTACGCACACCTGCAGCAAAGTCCGGCAAGTGGCGCGGTATTTCCGTCTGGGACACCAGAGAGCGCGGCGAATGGATCGTATCGTAAGCAAATTCGATCGGCGATTCATAAGTCAGCATTTTGCCGCAACCTTGCGGGCGCTCCATCATCATCCGGTTGCCGGCTGCCAGCAGCGTGGTTTTCCCCGATCCGGTCGGGCCGGTAATAATCACCATCCCTTGACGCGGCGCCCAGTTGTCAATGATCGGTTTCTCGATATTCAAGTCTTCCATGCGCGGCGGCTCGGCCGGCATAACCCGCATCGTGATCTGGGCGGCATCACGGCCGCGGGCCAGAATAGCTGTAATATTGACACGAAAACGGCTGCGGGAATAACGGTCGGGGCGGATTTCATAGGAAACGTCCAGATCGCGGCCCGAGGCCAGGCGCGCCGTCGCGTCGGGGCCGTAAATCTTGACAAGAAAAGCGTTCATATCCGCCGCATCAAGAGGTCGGTAGGTCGATGGATATAAAATACCATGAACCTCGCAATAGACCGGACGGTCGGTCTGGATCGTAATATCCGACGAGCCTTTTTTGACACAGTAGAGCAAAAAAGCGTCGACGTGCTCTTCGGTAAAACGGTGGGGTTCATCCGGCCATGTTTCAACAAGGGACTGATCTCCCTTGACCAGACTTACCGGCTTGCGGGTTGCCATTCTTTCGATCCTGAAATGAGCTGGGGCGTTCCTGTGATAACCACGGCCCGGTCGCCGATCCTCATGGTTTCGGCTTCTCCGGTTACACCGCGATCAATTTGCTGGGCAAAGGGCGCGGATACCATGCCTTGAGCCAACAATTTCCGGTAACGCACCATCCCGTCGAAATCAGCGCCCAGACGGTTCAGATCTTCTTCAAAGACATCATTCGCCTGCCCGTAACCTTCGAGCCAGCCTTTTTTCACCAGTTCGCGCCATAGTTTGCGCTCTTCATCGTTTTTGGGACGTAAAATCTCTGGCGGCTCTTCCACCGCTCCCCAGCCTCTTTCGAGGTAGGAGCGCCAGTTACGCGGTGCCGAGACGATTTTGACATTCTCGTTGATACGATAGATCGCATCTGATACGGCAGCCGATTGCCCATCGCCTTCGATCAGAAGCGCGTTCAGCGATTCGGAGATGATCGGCGGTTCAATCAGAAAACCGGACGGGGCGGCAATCAAAAGCTGGCGGAAATCGAAAACCTTATCAAGAGAAGCGCCGCGAATATCGAGCTGTTGCCGGATCTCATAACTTCTGGCCGCCAGACCACCGCGCGCACCATAGGACAAGGCTGCTTCTTCCAGAGCCTGTTTCCGAATATCCAGAGGCAATCCCTGTTCGCCGGCATGCTCCACATAACCCGGGATTTCCTGCAATTCTTCAAGCAATTTCGGTGTCTCGGCTTCAACTTTCTGGCTGCGGGTTTCTGCATCGCCCCCGACCTCGACCTCTACCGAGCGCGCCAATGCGGCAGGGGAAGTGCAAGCAAACGTCAATAGCATTAACCCGAGCAATCCGGCTGCGACTGTTATTTTCGTTTTCTGGATCATACCCTGCTATCCCGATTTATATAGTTGTCTACGATCTCATTGGCCGATTTGCTGAACCGAATCCTGACGCGCTACGTCGCCCAATCCCGTTACCGGAGAGTAGTTCATCTCGACCAGTTTAGCAGCCGAATCGACATGTACGTTGGCACGATGCCCCATTTGCAAACCGATTGAGCGCAAAATCTCGATCACCGGCTGATTGGTTGCATTCACATTGACAACCAGAGGCGTGGCAGGTGCCGTTCCCAGTATATTGAAACGGTAACCAGCACGATCGGCCAGCATCTTGGCAATCTGATCTGCCGGGCCAACCCAGTTAACCGTCATGGCACGGCGCAGTTCCGGCGGAGCATCACTGATCGCGGCGACCGTTGCGCCCGGCGTTCTTTTCTGCTCGACAGCCGCAAGCGTTTCCAGCGCCGTCGAGGCCCGATCGGCCGCTTGCGCCAGCATCATCGACACTTTATCGGGCTGGGCGACAAGTTGCGGATCTTTTACATGGATCGGCGCCGCCGTCTCACATGCGGTCAAAGCCACAGATGCCATACACAGGAAACAGATCAGGAAAATGGAACGAAACATTGTGCTTCAACACCTTTTATTATGTAGAAAACAGCACCCCAAAAGATTCGCGGGCGAATAAAGTCATAACACATTAGCGTTTTACGAGGTTCGAGACAAGCATCTTAATCGGCAATTCGACAGTTTTTCATTTTCCAGAGCTACGCCCGACAAATAAACAAGCCCATCCCTAGCGCGAGGCGCTTTTAATCAAGCCGTTGCGGCGCATTGCTTCGACCACCTTGGCGCGATAGGTGTAGCCTTTGCTGGGCGTGCGCGAATGATAATGTGCGATTGCCGTCGATAGAGAGCCGGTTTCGTCCATATGGCCGCGCAAAATCCAGGCGGCTACGCCCATATTAGTGCAAGCGTCATCACGGACCCAACGGGCAGCCGTTCCTTGATCTACCCCCCAATAGTTTGCCAGTTGAGGGACCCAGATCGTGTTGATCTGCATCGGGCCGAGGTCATAGCTGCCATTGGTATTGCGGACCTGCTGGCCGATTCCACCGCCTTCGACCTGCAAAATCCCGACCATCACAGCCGGAGGAACCGAATAGGTCTGGGCCGCAAGCATCAAACAGGCTGCCAATATCTTGCTCATCTCATTTGTCCTTCAGCGGCCAGTGTAGCACACAAGTTGTGCCTGTCCTATGTTATGCCGAGTTTTTCTTAACAAAAAATGACATCGGACTGCCTTTTTGGGCATTCGTGTCGTCTTTTTGCTCCAGTGCAGCGGTTTGTT